>NZ_MLCR01000007.1:0-106948 GCF_001875735.1 Corynebacterium sp. NML120713 | reverse complement strand
CGCAACCAAAAGTCAATGCAATCAAAAAAATAAAAAGTACATTGGCACACTATCGAGTTCTCAAACAACAACCGCACACCCAACAACCAACCCCAACCAGAGCCAGCGTCAAGCAGCTGAAACAAAGCTACACACCCGTAAACACAAAGTCAAATCCAACCAAACCAGCCAGACCCGAAACCGCCCACAAGCAGCAACTTTATTCACTTTGATCATTCCCTCCAAGCGGCCAGGCCGCTCGTCGGCAACGAGGGATAACTTAACCACGAACCAACAAACAACACAAATCGCCTGCGTAACGAGCATTTTAGTGATATGTAGCGAGTGGCCCATCCGGGCCCTCAATTACATGCACGGGCGTGTTGAAGATTTGCGTGAGCAACTCGTCGTTCATGATTTCGCGCGGAGTCCCAAACGCGGCGATCTGACCATCCTTGGTGGCGCAGATGTAGTCGGCGTACTTCGCTGCGAAGTTGATGTCGTGCAGCACGATGATGATGGTCCGCCCGAAGTCCCTCGCGGCGGAGTACAGGTGCTTCATCATTTCCACCGAGTGTGCAATGTCGAGATTGTTTAGTGGTTCGTCGAGAAGAACATAGTCAGTTTCCTGGCAGAGCACCATCGCAACGTAAGCGCGCTGACGCTGCCCTCCTGAGAGCTGATCCAGGTAACGGTTTTCGAGTTCGTGGAGACCAAGGAAGTCGATGTACTTCGAGATGATCTGCTCGTCCTCGGGAGTGAGACGTCCATGGCTGTACGGGAAGCGCCCGAAGCCGACGAGCTGGCGCACCGTCAGGCGCGTCACAAAGTGGTTCTCCTGACGCAAGATCGAGATGATCTTTGCGAGATCTTTTGATTTAGCGCTGGTGACGTCCATACGGCCGATTTCGACGGTGCCGGAGTCGATAGCTAAGAGACGCCCAATCATCGTGAGGAGCGTCGACTTGCCCGCACCGTTCGGTCCAACGAGCGCGGTGATGCCACCAGCGGGAATCTCGATATTGACGGGTCCGATTTTGACGTCGTCGCCGTAGTCTTTGCGGACTTCTTTCAGCGTGATCATAAGCGTCCCTTCTTCAAGATGACTGCCAAAAAGGTGATGCCACCGACGAGCTCAATGATGATTGACACGACGCCCTGCGCATAAAACACGTGGTTCATGATGAAGTAGGCGCCACTGAGTACGCAGAATCCCAGCAGTACTGCCATTGGGAAGATGTAACGGTGGTCGTAGGTATCGCAGAATTGGTACGCGAGCGTCGCTACGAGGAACCCCAGGAACGTCATCGGCCCGACGAGCGCGGTCGAGACCGCCATCAAGACGGAAACCAGCACCAATGTGAAGATCGAGTGGAATCGGTGGCTAACTCCGAGGTTCACGGTGACATCTCTGCCGAGTGCGAGGACGTTGAGGCGGCGTGAGTTGAAGACCAGCAATGCGGTAGCGGCGACCGCGAGCGGAATAGCGACCGGATAGTACTCAGGATCCGCGTTGTTGACTGAGCCGAACAGCCGCGCCGTGAGGACGTCGAACTCGCTGGGTGTCAGGAGGCGCTGCATGAATGTCGACACACTGCCGAGTCCGCCACCGATCACGATGCCAACCAGCAGCATCGCGTGCATATTTGCGTGCTTTCCAGACAACAGCCACGCGTACAGCACAAGGCTCAGGCCAACCATGAGCACCAACTGCAGCACGAACATCTGGAGCGTATATCCATTATTCAGACCCGCGGCGCCAAGGAAGAACACGGTTGAGGTGTGTATCGACACGTAGAGGGCTTCAAAACCCATGATGGACGGCGTAATGATGCGGTTGTTCGTCACCGTTTGGAACGAGACGGTCGCCACCGCTTGGCACAGCGCCACAATCGCCATCGCGATAACCGAGTTCAAACGGCGCTTCGCAATCAACCAGTATCCGGTGGTGCCGAAGTCCATGGGGTTGCCGTAGGCCAGCAAACCCGCGGTAAAGCAGACCGCGGCGATGATAAGGCACGCAAGAATTACCCAGTAGCGGGTTTTGCTCCTGCTGGATTGGAAGGCGCCGACGAAGCGGGCGTCGATAGGTTGTTTAGGCACGGCGACTCTGCCTCACAATCAAGAAAACGAAGACTACCGCACCGATGATGCCCAAGATGACGGACACCGGGATCTCGAACGGGGCGATGATCGTGCGAGCCAGCAAGTCACAAACCGTGACGATGCCGATGCCGAGGAGGCAAACCCACGGAAGGTTGGAGCGCAGGTCGTCGCCACGCATCATGGAAACAATGTTGGGGACAATCAGCCCAAGGAAAGGAAGGTTGCCGACGACCACCGTCACGACGCCAGCTGCGACCGCAACGAGGCTCGTACCGACCAAGATGATGCGACCGTAGTTGAGGCCAATGTTCGTTGCGACGTCCTCTCCGAGGCCCGCGGCCGTGAGGCGATCGGCGTAGAAGAACACGGCGACCACCACGGCGACGACGATCCACAAGACCTCGTACTGCCCGGAAATCACCGAGGTAAATGAGCCGGCGAACCAGATCCCCAACGACTGAAGCAAGTCAGTTTGAAGTGCCCAAAATGTGGAGAATGCGCTGACGACCGCGCCCAGCATGATGCCGACGATCGGGACGATCAGGCTCGAACGCAGCGTCACCCTACGGAGAAATGCAAAGAAGACCATCGTCCCGATAAAAGCGAACGTGACGGAAATGATCATGCGCTGCAGGATGGTGCCATCGGGTAAGAATACGTACGACGCCAGCAAGCCCAGGCCAGCCCACTCGGTGGTACCCGTCGTGGTGGGTTCAACGAAACGGTTCTGCGTGAGCATCTGCATGATCAGACCGCTCATCGCCATTGCGGCGCCAGCAAGCACCAACGCGATAGTACGCGGAACGCGGGTGGTTTTGAACATGTCCCAGCCGTCGTTTGAGCGGAAAACATCGTACTGGCCCACTAATAGGGACAGGACCAGCAGTACGACAATAATGACGAGACCCACCCCTAACTTCCAGTTGAGAAGTTTGGGGTGGGTGCGCGTACCCGGTTGCGCCATTACTTGGCGGCCTCCAGCTTGTCAGCGATCTCGTTCAGGATTTCTGTGTAGGTCAGGATGGACTCGTTGATGTAGGTGTCCTGCGGAGCCACATAGACGTGATTCTCCTTGATCGCGGTGACATTCTGCAGTGCGGCGGAGTCGCTCAGCACGCTCAGCGCAGCCGGAGACTCCCCTTCCTTCTTGATCGCCGCGTCGCGGTCGAGGGCGAAGATCCAATCTGGGTTGGAGTCGGCGATCGCCTCCACGGAAATGTCGTCACCCTTGTGGTCGCTCGAGGCGTTTTCTATCTTCAGCGCCGGAGTGAAGCCGACGAGGTCAAAGAGGGGGCCAAAGGTGCGGCCGATGCCCGGGGCAACATATCCGATTTCACCGCCAGAGACGTTGACAGCCATCACGGTCTGCGCTGGGTCGTATGCGTCGCGAACACGCTGTACTGCCTTGGTGAAGTCTTCGACGGTTTTCTCCGCTTCGGCCTGCTTACCGAAGATTTCGCCGAGCTCGAGGGTCTGGCGGATTAGCTCACGGTCGAACGGCTCGTCGTCGCGTGGCTCAAAGTCAACGAGCACTGCGTTCGGAACAAGCTTCTGGATCTCGTCGTCGTACTTTTCAAAGCGCTGGCCCGAGATGATGACGTCCGGATCAGACGCGACGATGATCTCCAGGTTCGGTTCTTTGTGATTGCCGATGTCCGCAATATCGTCATTGTCTCGCAGGCCCGGAACATCCTTCGAAACCAACTTCTTTGGCGCCGCAACTGGCTTTACGCCCCAGGAGTCCAGAAGCTCGAAGGTACGGTTGTCGAGCGCGACAACGCGCTTCGGCGGAGTCGGCACAGTCTTTTCGCCATAGTTGTCGGTCACGGTCACGGTGCCGTTTTCCGCGGCGGCCGTCGTGGCGGAGGCGCTAGCCTGGGTCTCCGAAGTGGACGCGTTGTTCGACTCTGCTTCAGAGCAGGCGGTCAGCGTCATCGCTGCGGCGGCTGCGACAGCCACGATGGTCTTACGTGAAAAACGAATCATGTTGAAAAGCATCCTCGCTACTCATATCCAAGGGTAGGGTTACCTCGCTCACCCTAAAACACATATAAAAGTTAGGCAAGGCTTAGGGGAAGAAAACGTTTATCGACGTCCCCCTTCCCGTACCCCCGTGTCTTGCATCTACGCAGCTTAGATCGCATCGAACCAGCCATTGACCGCAGCTCCATCTCCTGGCATGATTCACTCTACAGAAAGGTGGTGCCCACAATGACAGCTCCAATGCTTGGCAGGAAAAACACCCGGCAACTTCGAGAATTACGCGACCGGCTGGTAAAAAGTCTCCACCCGCAAACTATCGACGATCTCAAACGCCTTCGCGCTGTCAATGACCTCACGTACGATGAGGCACGGACGCTTTCAGAATACGAGGCCCTCGAGTTTCTAATTGGCGAATAGTGGATAGTAACCAGTTTGAAGCTAAGTTTGCCGCCTTCCAGCAACAAGTCACAGATTTAATAGCAGCCACCGTCTCTGACCACTTGGTTACTGGATTTAGCTTCTGCAACCCTGATACCTGCATGGGATCTTTCGAACTTCTTGCACCCCTCTCATACAAGATCCCAGAAACCGGAGGTGCGGAGCTCCACGTAAACTGCAAAATCACCCTCGATCGTACTGACAGCTTCCTTTCCACTCACTCCAGTAGCTACGGCGTACGCTTTGTCTACGGCCCGAAAAAGAAGCGAAAAGTCCATCCCATTGTTCGGTTTGAGTATCTTCGCGGTTCACAGAAACGTCCTTCCGCACACATTCATGTCAGCTCCAACTCCCCAGCACTAGCTATGTTGCTCGAACGCAACAAACAAAGCGAAGCAGGTTTTGAACAACAGAATCTTCACTACCCCACTGGAGGTCATCATTTCCGTGTTTGCCTTGAAGACGTCATTCAGTTTTGCATCACAGAGCTCGGCTTTATGGGTAAGTCCGGTTGGCAGATGCACGTTGAGGCTGGGCGGCACGAGTTTTTGAAACACCAAATCAATGCAGTGGTGAAGCAGGATTGCGAGACTGCGGCGGAAGTACTTCGCCAGCTCGGATATGAAGTGAGCAGCCCACAAAACCAAATTGACCTACCAGGACGACGTCCCGGCTGGTAACACCTGCTCGAATAGGAAAACTCCCTGGCCTGTGGCGGCAGAACTACTATGCGCTATTCTTAATGTCTACCCCCTTAACTGTGACAGGATACTCGGAGCACTGGATCTCACCGCGTCAGTACGACAGGAGGACCTCAAATGTCCACAATCGCAGTCTTGGCATTCTTTCTCGCCTACATCGTTGCCCCTAGCAGTCCCATCGTATGGATCCTGCTTGCGGTCGCGGTTGTCGCCCTCACCTGGGACACAGTCGCGCTCGTGCGAAAGGATGCTTCCTGATGAACTCACCACTCAACAACGCAGCCATCTACATCCTCGTTACTGCCCTTGCATATCTGGCGACTGGCTGGGCCTGAACGATTGCCGTAGGCGCTGCCGTAGCTCTTTCAGCGTTCTCCCGCCACTTGTACACAGACAAGGCGTAACGCCACTGAGGGGAACAGAAAAGACTCCACCGATCGTCGCCAAGTATGAGCGCCCCCAGGCCAAAAGCCGCCACTCGCAGTGACGGCTACAACTAGCTATGCGTTTTACTCGTCGGCGAAGCAATCCCACGGAGCACCAACGTAATCCGCAAGTTCAATATCCGCTTCGTCTCCCGAAACCAGCTTCATATTCTAGGGACCAATATTCACCGCGTATTCGAGCAAATCTTCACCCGTGTTCAACACTCGCTCGCTCATCACGCTTTACCTTTCGCTTGAGTCTCTGGCCTCTAGATTTCTTTGACGCTACCCTCACCGTCAATAAACTCCAGCGGCGACGCCGGGAATACCTCGCGACCGACCACCTCGGTAACGACGTCCGCAACAAGCTCCCGGGAGGTCGTCATAGTGCTGGTGTGCTGAGTATCCCTATCCAGCACGGCGATACCCCGGGCAGGCTCTTCGGTCAGCGCCGCCGGGCCAAGGATGAGGTAGTTGAGGTCCGTCGAATTCAGCTTGTTATCGACGGCCTTCTTCGACTCGACATACGCATACCACGACTCATCCGAAGGATCAGTCGTATTCTCAGTAGCGCCGACGTACGAAATCATCACGTAAGCCGGTGCCTGTTTGCCTTCCGCAGCTAGCTTTTCCAATCCAGCAATGGAAGCCAGGGCAGCGTCACGGTCGACCGCCCACGTCACTTCGGCGCCAGCACGTCCACCGTTACCGGCTCCCCACACCGCGACGTCGTACTGAGCAAGGAGCTCAGCCCAGGCAACAACGGAGATCTCGGTCAGATCTCGCAGGACAGGGGTCGCGCCGAGCGCTTCAATATCGGCAGCCTGGTCGGGGTCGCGGATGAGGGAATGAACAGTGTGGCCAGCGGCAACGAGTTTTGGCGCCGCCAACAACCCCACCTTGCCGTGTCCACCGATGTACAGAACCTTCTTGCATGAAGTCGTCGTTTCAGTCATGGGCGCCACTGTACGCGTCATCGGCTCTCGCCGACGGCTGGCCGAGACGTGAATCACGCTCAGGCCCCTCAGACGGTGGCAACGTCGCAATGTCAGCGCAAATTCATGAGCTCTTGTGCAGTTGGGCCAAGCTCGTCAGCAGACTCGTTGATCTCTTTCAGCGCAACAACGACGGTGGGGACCGAATACCTTGCGGACGCGCTCGAGTGCTTCGGGCATGCTCAACCCGTCGGCGGCAGAACGTAAAATGACAGATTGTAATTCATGTCCTCGGTCCCAGTCCACGTAGTCTTCAAACCCATTTGAAGCGCCGACAAGCACTTTGTCGTTGTTTAACTCGAGCGCTATAACACCGTTTTCAACCCGCCACATCCACGCCGTCCCCCGGCAAGGCTCAAATGTTTTCGCGTCGTAACATGGCGTCGGAATCATCTCGAGGCCCATGTCCCGGTAGCGGTCTTCACCATCATTGCTACACATCCTGACCAAGCACCTCCGCTTCAATAGTCCTCAGCCCACCCTGACGCTTACTTTTGCTGACCCTATACCGAATCTGTCGCCCGAGCAGGAATTCTTATTCGTCGGACGGGCCAAACAGGCTTATGGTCTTCGCTGCCGACTCATCCCACCCCAAGTACACGCCCTTGGTTCCTTTCGGCAGTGTAAGTCGCAGTTCAGTATAGACCAACTCGTCCTGCCCGTACGTAGACGTAGGCAAGTACCCCGCTGTAAATTCGTGCCTTCGCCAAGCTTATCCACACTTGGGTCGAGCTCTTCTCCAATAGCGCCGCCAACAAGCTTCCATTATCCCCCCTTACGCACGACTTCCAAAGGCTCATCGACTCGCGGTGTCCGTTCAATCAACGCCTCCAATCCATTGACTGTCCTCACTACAGGTGCAGGCTCTCGATGCACAGCGCTCGGGCGGGCGTCAAAGAGTCGAATTTCCGCAACTCCCCCAAGAAGACGACACCGATCACAAAACCTCAACACCCAGGGGCGAACGCCAAGAAAGTCCATGACGACAACGAACCGGCCGACCATAAGCACGTCCGGGGTATGAACAAGCGTTGCCTGCGCGACTATGTCCACCAATCGAAGGTAACCTCAAGATGCAAGGGGGTAGCCAAATGATTGACCCTTAGTATAATTTTCGCGAACCTTACACAGTGAACAATTTAAAATCGTATATTCTAACTGGAAACCAAAATCAAGGAGAGGAGCACTCATGAGTGGGAAAGAGTTCTGGGGATCTTTTTTTGCCATAGTATCACTAAGCTTTCTAGGACTCCTCCTATCTGGGTTTTTCCAGGGCCCAAATCCAACTAGCGTAACGGTGTTGGCAATCGTTGGCACCTTCATTATCTCAACGATTTTCTGGTTACCAACTCTCTATTTCATCAAAAAATATCAAGAAAAAGGAAAGGACTGATCCCAAAATGAAACGGTTATCGTCGTCCCTCTTGACCATTGCTTGCGTCATATCGTTAAGCCATCCAATGGCCAATGCTCAAGAGAACCTTTCATCGCAAGAAAGTGACAAGTGCACCTCTCATTCAACAGCGGAGAATTATCCGGAAGACTCCGGGCGTAAAGCTACAGCAGGCGAAAAGGAAATAATCCAAAAAGGTCTGGTAGATGGAACTATCCCGCACATTGCCGACATAGGCAAGGTTAACGTTAACAAGACATTAACGGTAGGAAAAAATAACGAAGCCGTCTATAGGGTTCCACTCTCTGGAGAATACACCGATACTGATTACATCCTGATCCACACTTTAAACAACACCATCAAGCGAGTAGCTGAAGTTCACATTGAGCAACTCAACTCAAACGATGCACGCCTACAAGTTTGGGTGAACGGAAAACCAGAGTATGACAATGTGATCCGAGAATCGGAGGCTAACTACCAAACGCGTGGGGTACGCGATGCCTGGAATGCGTTTGACAGCTGTCTAAATCATGCCGGTGTCCCTATGGCTGTTGTTACTGCCATCTCAATCGCATGTGGGCTTCTTGCACCTCCTACAGCAGGTGCAGGTGTGCCTCCTTGTATGATTGGAGCTGCAGGCGCCTTTGCTGGGACCGTTAGCTTTTGTTATGGAAGAGCGCTCAAAGCCCTTTAGTACTGTTCAAAACAGCATGGGTGAAAGAAAGGATTCACTCAAATCGAGAAGACGACCGTACCGGTTGTCTTTTCTACGTTATGCGGCACAGTTACGAGCTGTGTAACAGAAAGCGTCTGATGGCGTTGGGCTCTGACGCCCTAGTTGGTAAACACCTCTGATCCCGGCCGTGTTCGGTCGGGAAAAACGATCCACTTTTATATCCGGCAAGATCTGTTCAAGCGCGACGAGAACGCGATGTACAACAACGATCCACGCGTTTCACTCAAAGTCGCAGTCGAGACCTGAGACATCAACCGCACCACACTTCACACGTGTGCCGACGGGTACTGCACTGGCACAAAAACCAAAATTCCAACGTTTGCACATGCTGGTCGTACCCCATGCAACTCACTGCCCAATGTAGAAAAATGCGCCAGCTTTACCAGGAAAACGCGCTGCTAAACGAAGAAGGCAATAGCTTGCTTGCGAAAGGCAGCCAAAAATTTCATGCAAGAGACTGACCAGTTATCCGCCTTTGGCATGTCGACAACCGCGACACCGATTTCTCGGTCAAGCCGTCAAGCCGCCCCCATTCTGGCCACAAATAAGAACAACCCCCCCAGGCCCGTGAGGGTCTGGGGGTTTGTGTTCAGTGGAGCCGCCGGGAATTGAACCCGGGTCCTTCACCACCGCGCCAGGGCTTCTCCGTGCGCAGTTCGCGCACTGCCTCTGCTCGGCCCTCCGGATCAGGCAAACATGTCCGGATGACGGGCCCAGTCAGTGAAAAATGTCCCTTCCGAGGCCCCACTGACAGGGCCGGAAGGCAAGCCCCCTAAGTCGACGCCAGGTACCGGGTCGGGGGCATCCCCGGCCTGACGGACACGCAGGTCGCTGAACCTTTCTAATTAGGCAGCGAGGGCGTAGTCACGCTGAGAGTTCTTCTCTGCGTTTATTGGTTGCTACGACGCTTACGGTGGTCTCTAGCCTGCACCGGCACGCTTCCCCTGGCTTAGTCGATGAAGTCGAAACCAGAATCGACCCCTCGTACTACGGGAACCGTAGAAGCACCACCCTAGCCGACACACGCGGCATCACGCAAGGGCCTTTAAGGGGTTGGGGTGATGCGCAGGAATTCGACCACGGCATCGGGGCCGGCATCGACGGCGAGGCGTGCGGCCTTCGCCACGGACTGTGGCGGCATCTTTGGGCCGTTCATGTCGCCGTGGAGCATGTCGGTGTCAGTGCGTCCTGGGTGCAGGGAGGTCACGCGCACGGCACCGGCTTCTTCCAGGCGAAGGGAATCGGTGAAGCCGCGCAGGCCGAATTTGGAGGCGCAGTAGGCGGAGTTGCCGTCGATACCAAAGAAGCCTGCACCGGAATTGATGGTCAGGATGAGGCCGTTGCTGCGTCGCAGCGCGGGCAAGAGCGCCTTCGTGAGCAGCATCGGCGCGATCACGTTGACTTCCATGGTGCGGCGCAGGTCGGCTTCGGAGAGGTCGGTGAGGCGGGCAGGCGTCATTACGCCTGCGGCGAGCACGAGCACGTCGAGCTCTTCAATGGTTGATGCAGCCTCCGCCACCGCGGCGCTGTCGGTCAGGTCGACTTCGAAGGGGGACGCGCTGGGCAGTGTGCTGACGACCTCGGAGGCGTCGCGGGAGGCGCCGACGTAGACGTGGTGGTCGCGGCCGAGTTCCTCTGCGATCGCGCGACCGATACCGCGGGAGGCGCCTGTGACCAGTGCTTGCTTCATGAAGGTTCCTCCTTAGGCTTTGATGCCTTTGAACTTCCGGCCGAGGTCGCGGGCGATTTCGCGGTCCTCGGTGCGACGTTTGATGGCTTGTCGCTTGTCGTAGTCCTGCTTGCCTTGACCCAGGCCGAGCTCGACTTTCGCGCGACCGTCTTTGAGGTAGAGCGAGAGCGGGATGAGGGTGCGGTTGCCGTCGCGAAGTTTGCCCTGCAGGGAGTCGATTTCGCGGCGGTGCATGAGCAGCTTGCGAGTCCGGCGTGGGGGGTGGTTCGTCCAGTGCCCTTTCGAGTACTCCGGGATGTGCATGTTGCGCAGCCAGACCTCACCGTTATCGATGGTGGCGAACGCCTCAACGAGGGACACTTTGCCTTCGCGCAACGACTTGATCTCGGTGCCGACGAGCACGATGCCCGCCTCCCAGGTGTCCAGGATGTTGTAGTCGTGGCGCGCTTTCCGGTTCGTCGCAAGGACCCCGGTGTTGCTCAGCTTTTGTTTCTTCTTCTTGCCCATAGGCGTTCCACCCTACTACTTCCGCACGTAGCTGCGCAGTGCCACCTGAGCTGCGAGGGCACCGATGACGACGGCCCCAAGTCCGACAAGCGGCATCACTGTCAGGACGGCGGAGTCCGGAACGCGGGCGACGAGTTGGGACGCGTAGAGGTCGCCGAGCATCGGGTCCACCAGTGAGCGCTTCCCTACCCACGCGAGCACGGTGGCGAGCACCGCGCCGATCAGCACGGAGAGCACCGCTTCCAGCACGAACGGGGCCTGGGTGAACCAGCGGGATGCACCAACCATGCGCATAATCGCG
This sequence comes from Corynebacterium sp. NML120713, assembly GCF_001875735.1. Lineage (NCBI taxonomy): Bacteria > Bacillati > Actinomycetota > Actinomycetes > Mycobacteriales > Corynebacteriaceae > Corynebacterium > Corynebacterium sp. NML120713. The sequence goes on along the minus strand of NZ_MLCR01000007.1, from coordinate 95,694 downwards.
ATCTGCTCGCGTCGGTTGTACGCGGCGAGCTGGACCATGTTCACGATCAGGAACAGCGACGCCAGTGCCTGCGCCGCGGCGACGACGAACGTCACGTTGCGGAAGGTGTCCATGGTGCCGGCGGCCTCGCGTACGGTGTCGGCCTGGTCGCTGACCATGGCAACTTGCGGCATGTCACGGATGGCGTCGATAGGTGCGATGTCGGACGGGTCCTTGAGGCGCACGTGCAGCGCGGCGGGCAGCGCGTCCGGGGAGGTTTCGCGCACAAGGTCCGGCTCGGACTCCTGGAAGAGCTCCACGAAGCGTTCGTAGGACTGCTCGCGGGAACGGAAGGTCACCTGTTCGACGCGGTCGTCGGCTTGCAGGGTGTCGCGCACCTCGCGGCAGGCCTCGGAGGAGCAGTCGTTGTCCTCAGCGGAGATGGTCTCGTCGAGCTCCACCATGACTTCGACGCGGTCGAGGTAGAGGTCCTTCGTCGCGCTCGTCGCCTGTGAAATGAGGATGCCGGCACCAACCAACACGAGCGAAAGCGCCGTGGTGATGATGAGCGCGATGGTCATGGTGAAGTTGCGTCCGAGGCCGCGGAGGCCTTCGCGGAAAATGAAGTTCCAGTTCATGCTTATCCCCTCACGGTTCCGTAGACGCCGTTGGCGTCGTCGCGAACAAGTTTGCCCAGGTGCAGTTCCATGACGCGCTGGCGCATATCGTTGACGGCGCGCGCGTTGTGGGTGGACATCACAACGGTGGTGCCAAGGCGGTTGATGCGCGCGAGCAGCGCCATGATCTCGTCGGAGGTTCCCGGGTCGAGGTTGCCCGTGGGCTCGTCGGCAAGGACGAGTGGGGGCTTATCGACGAACGCTCGCGCGATTGCGACGCGTTGCTGCTCACCGCCTGACAGTTCGTGTGGCATGCGGTTCGCCTTCGCATCCAGGCCGACCAGCTCGAGTGCTTCTGGCACGAGTTTTGCGATGCGCTGCTTCTTCTTACCAATCACCTCGAGCGCGAACGCTACGTTGTCGTAGACGTTTAGCTTGGGCAGCAGCCTGAAGTCCTGGAAGACGTAGCCGATGGACTGACGCAGCAGGTTTACGTTGCTGCCCTTTAATGCGTTGACGTGGAAGTCGTCGAAGTAGATATCCCCCGAGGTCAGGTTTTCCTCACGGATCATCAGCTGAAGCAACGTCGACTTGCCGGACCCGGACGGGCCGATGAGAAAGACGAAGTCGCCGTCGGCAATTTCGAATGAGACATCGTCGAGTGCTGGGCGTGTGGACGTCGGGTAGACCTTCGTCACGTTGGAAAAAGTGATCACCCGCTACACACTACTACTTCTTCTGTTACTCCTGTGACTGGAGTTGGCCCATGCGCCAGCGGATACCGGCCTCCAAGAAACCGTCGATGTCGCCGTCGAGCACCTTCTGCGGGTCGCCTACCTCGTAGTTCGTGCGCAGGTCCTTCACCATCTGGTACGGGTGCAGGACATAGGAGCGCATCTGGTTGCCCCAGCTGGCGTTGCCACCGGCACCGAGGGCGTCCATCTCAGCCTTTTCTTCCATGCGTTTCTTCTCCAGGAGCTTGGACTGCAGCACGTTGAGCGCGGATGCCTTGTTCTGGATCTGAGACTTCTCGTTCTGGCAGGTCACTACGATGCCGGTCGGGATGTGCGTGATGCGCACCGCCGAGTCCGTGGTGTTTACCGACTGCCCGCCGGGGCCGGAGGAGCGGTAGACGTCCACACGGATATCGGAATCCGGGATGTCGATGTGGTCGGTGTGCTCCACCACCGGTAGCACCTCCACCTCGGCAAAGGAGGTCTGGCGTCGCGCCTGGTTGTCGAACGGCGAAATACGCACCAGCCGGTGCGCGCCCTGCTCGACGGAGAGCTGGCCGTACATATATTCCCCGTGTACCACGAAGGTCGCCGACTTAATCCCAGCCTCTTCCGCATACGAAATGTCGTACACGTCCACGTTGTGACCGTGCTTTTCCGCCCAGCGGATGTACATACGCATGAGCATCTCGGCCCAGTCGGCAGCATCAACACCACCGGCGCCAGAACGGATGTTGACCACGGCTTCGCGCTCGTCGTACTCGCCGGACAGCATCGTCTGCACTTCTAGCGAATCGACGTCCGCTTCGACGGCGTCGAGCTCATCGTCGGCGAGCGAAGGATCGCCTTCCTCTTCGGCGAGTTCGTACATGACGGGGAGGTCGTCGATACGCGAGCGCAAGCTCGTGACCTTCTTCAGGCGAGCCTGGACGCTGGAGAGCTCCGAGGTGACCTGCTGCGCGTGGGCGGGGTCGTCCCAGAGGCTCGGGTCGCCGGCTTGCTGCTCGAGTTCTTTGATGCGCAGGGCCATTTCGTCGAGGTCCATGACCTTTTCGATGGTGGTCAACGTGGCGTCAATACGTTTCATTCGAGCGAGCGTCTCCGGTTGCATACCGTCGAAGTCTAGACGACGCCCCACAAAATGCGCGCACAGCCCCATAATAGGTACATGACTTCTTTCATTGAGCAACATCAAGACTCTGATGACGCAACACTGGCCGCCGCGTTGGTGGAGCATGCTGGCTCGCTTGCGTTGCGGATGCGGGAGGAAGGCCTTGCGACGGATTACAAGACCTCAATTTCTGACGTGGTGACGGAGGCGGACCGCGCCGCCGAGCGCTTCGTCGCGGAGACGCTCGCGGCACTGCGCCCGGACGACGGCGTGCTCGGCGAAGAAGGTGCTGCGAAGCAGGGCGCTTCTTCGCGGACGTGGGTGATCGACCCGGTCGACGGCACATTCAACTTCACGCAGGGCTCGGACTACTTCTGCTCGGCGCTCGCACTGGTGGAGGGGGAGCCCTCAGACCCGGCGCGGATCTTGATTGGCGCGGTGCACCGCCCGGCGATGAAGACGACGTGGCTCGCCCACGACGGCGTCGCGACGCGCAACGGCGAGCCACTGCCCGACCTCGAGGCGGCGTCGCTGCCTTCGCAGGGCCTGGTGACGTACCTGCACCCAACGTTCATGCGGGATGACGCCATCCGGAACGCGTGGTTGCGCGCGGTGCGCGACGCGGCGACGATCCGCATGTGGGGCGCGGGCTCCGTGGACCTGTCCAATATCGCCAGTGGCCAGCTCGGCGGGTGGCTGCAGCATTCAGTTGCCGATTGGGACTGGTTGCCAGGAAAGGCACTCATCGAGGCTGTCGGCGGCGTGGCAAAGAAGGTGCCTGCGGGCGGGGTGACCTGGTGCGTTGCCGGAAATCCACAAACTGTGTCGGAGATTGAAGCTAGGCTTACACAGCATGACGAATCTTTATGACGATGACCTTGCCCTCGCGTTAGAGCTCGCTGATGCTGCGGACGCGATCACGCTCGACCGCTTCGAGGCTTCCGATCTGAAGGTGAAGTCGAAGCCGGATATGACCCCGGTCTCCGACGCCGATGTTGCTGTCGAGGAGGTGCTACGTGAGCGCCTCGCCGAGGCCCGCCCGGGCGACTCGATCGTCGGCGAAGAGTTCGGCGGCGAGACCGTATTCGAAGGCCGCCAGTGGGTAATCGACCCGATCGACGGCACGAAGAACTTCGTCCGCGGTGTCCCCGTCTGGGCAACGCTGATTTCGCTGCTTGTCGACGGCCAACCAGTCTTGGGCGTCGTTTCCGCCCCGGCGCTCGCGCGCCGCTGGTACGCAGCCCAGGGCTCCGGTGCGTGGCGGACGTTCAACAAGGGCAGCCTAAAACGCCTCGAGGTTTCCCACGTGAGTGAACTTGCGGACGCCTCCCTGGCAATGTCCTCGCTCGAGGGCTGGAAGGCCCGCGGCCTGCAGGAGAACTTCATTGCGCTTTCCGAGCGCACCTGGCGCCTGCGGGGCTACGGGGATTTCTTCGGCTACTGCCTGGTGGCCGAGGGCGCCGTTGATATCGCTGCGGAGCCGGAGGTGTCCGTGTGGGACCTTGCTGCACTGTCCGTCCTGGTCACCGAGGCTGGTGGCACGTTTAGCTCACTCGCCGGCGAGCCTGGGCCGCACGGCGGCGACGCGATCGCCACGAACGGGCTGCTGCACGACGCCGCCCGCGAGGTGATTGGCGCCTAAGGCAGACGGAAGCCGTTGTTCAGCGTGGACAGCACCGCGTCCAGCCTGACGGCGCCCGTCGGCGCGTGAATCACGCCCTGCAGCGGGCTGTGGCACGAGACATCAAACGGTGCCGGGAGCACCCCACCGTTCAGGATGCCGACCAGGCGGTCGCCCACCACCACCGGCGCGCCCGAGTCGCCCTGCATGGCGCAGGTGTGGGAGATGTTCATGCTTTCCCAGTCGTGCAGTGTCGCACCGCACGTCCAGCCGGAGGCCACGCCCTGCTTGCACACGATATTTCCGGGCTTCACCGGCTTGCTGCCGAGGTGGTTGATGCGGACGCCGTTGTAGGAGCGGGTGACCTCCGCGTTGGAGCCCAGCTCGATCAGCGCGTAGTCGAGGTCGCGGTTGACGTCCACGATGGTGCCAGAGGGCCCGACCTGCCAGGAGTCGGCGGAGGTGACGGCGTCGCCCGCTTCGCCGCAGTGCCCTGCGGTCAGGGCGTACTTGTGCCCCTTGTCGTCGTAGCCAGCCACGGCGACAGTGCACATTGATTCAGTGCCGTCCGTGCGCTTGACGTAAATCGGGGTGCTCGGCCCGTACAGCGAATTTCCTCGCGTGAGCGCCTGGTTCGATGCTTCCGGGATCCTTGGTGCGTCGTGGAAGGAACCAGGCACACGGTGCAGCACATAGTCAGTCCAGGGTTTTCCGGCGAGGAGCTTCGAAGCGGCGTCGCTACGCCAGACGTAGTTCGGGTCGACATTGCCCTCGTACGCCGAGCGCACCTGCGCATGCGCGGGCGACACACTCCCCATCCCCGCGACCGCGATTCCAACCCCAGCAACGAACGCACAGACTCGGCGCAGCAACATAGGCACCCTTCCACTCCAACCGCAGACGTTTCTTGTGTAACACAATGCCACCTTTTGCACTGTTTTGCCCCATCGGCCCGGAAAGCGGTGCACATTCGGGCGTTGCGACTGGCAACCAGGGATCCCAGGCGGCGGTTGATGCGTACTGTCCCCTGCCGTACGCTTTGGTTTCATGCGCAACGATCATCGACAGCAACGGCTCGTCGTCCCGGATATCGCACGGGGCCTCGCGCTGCTTGGCATCGCCGTCGCCAACGCGATTTCGTACTGGCTCACTCCCCTGAGCACGACAGTCACAGGCAACCACCCCGGCACGTTCGCGGACCAAGCAGCAACTCTTTTCGCGGCGATGTTCGTGCACGTTCGCGGCTTGCCAATGTTCTCCACGCTGCTCGGATTCGGCTTCGGTCTGGTCGCGGCGAGTTTGGCGCGAAAGGGCTACCCATCGGGTGCTGCTAGGCGTGTGCTTGCGCGACGCTACGGGTTCCTCGCACTGTTTGGCCTAGTGCACATGTGGCTGCTGTTCAGTGGCGACATCATGTTGACCTACGGCCTTATCGGTGTGCTGATGGCGCTGCTCGTGAACATTCGCTCCGGCGTGCTCTACATCATCTCCGGAACCATTTTGGGACTGTCGTGCCTCATATACACGCTGATCGCCATACTCTTCTTTGGCTCACCACTGGACCTCATGGCGCCAGCGCCGGACACCAGCTCCTTTGCTCTGTACTTTGCGGATAACCAAGAATTCGCGTTCTACATGACGCTCTCGCAGCCCCTCGTTGTGATCCAGCTGGGGGCGCTTTCCCTCATTGGTTTTGTGTGGGCGCGTGACGGCGTGCTCACCGACGTGAAGGAGCACGCGCGCACACTGTGGGTGTGGGTCGGGGCGGCCGTTGCGGTTGTTATTGCGATTGGTATCCCACTTGGTCTTGCACAGCTGGGCATCCTTCCAGCGTCGACACCGACATTTTGGTCGATCATGAATCAGAGCTTCGGGCTCCTCACCGGCCCCGGCATCCTGGCCGCGTTCGCGCTGGCGACGCAGCACTGGAACCAGCAGCCACCCCGCTGGACCATGCCGATTATCGCGCTAGGAAAGCGCTCGATGTCCGGCTACCTCTTGCAGACGTTCATGCTGCTTCCGACCGCGGTGCTCATCAGCTCCACGTGGCTGCCGGGCCTCGGCGAGTTCCGTCCCATGTTGCTCGGGGCCGCCGTGTGGCTGCTGTCGGTGGCGCTCGCCGCCACGCTTGAACACTTCGACAAGCAAGGTCCATTCGAGGCGCTTCACCGCCACCTCTCGTACGGCCGAACCGGCCGCATCGAGCCGTACCCAGATCCCGCAACCCGAAAGACTGCCCCTCATGAACACACACCGAATCCAGGTAGCACCGCTTTCTGAACTCACCTCACTCGAGGCGTTTGAGCTGTTCAAACTCCGCGTCGACGTCTTCGTTGCCGAGCAGCACTCTCCCTACCGGGAGCTCGACGAGCAGGACGCACACCCGGACACGCTCCATCTGCTCGCATGGCGCGGCACTGAGCTCGAGGGCTGCGCGCGCATCTTCCCCACCGAGGAGGGGCCTCGGTTCGGCAGGTTTGTTGTTGCCCCGAGTGCCCGCGGCACGGGTCTTGGGCCGCGGATCGCGCACACGGGCATCCAGCTCACGGAGCGTTGGCCGGGCGACCTGATCGTCGAGGCGCAATCTGGCCTGGTCTCCTACTACGAGCAGTTTGGCCTTGTCGCGGAGGGCGAGGAGTTCCTTGATACTGGCGTTCCGCACCGTGTGATGCACCTTTGCCGTTCATAAATGTTTTCTAGCTTTTCTTAAGGTTTCGCGCTAGTCTCATTCTGTCACATGATTGATTGTTTGAAAGGATGCGTTATGCGCGCTATCTCCGCCGCTCTTGGCTCTGTTCTCGTTGCGGGACTGGCCCTTACCGGCTGCAGCTCCACAGATGAGCAGGCTCCCCAAGCACAGTCCGACTCGGCCATCACCATCGACAACTGCGGTACCGAGGTCACCGTCCAGGGCCCAGTTCAGCGTGCAACCACGCTCGAGCAGGGCGCAACGGACACCCTGCTCCTGCTCGGCGCTAAGGACCAGATCGCTGGCTACGGTCACCAGAAGGACCTGCCACCAGCAGGCTTCTCCCTCGACGGCCTGAAGGAAGTCAGCCCGTCGGTCCCGAACTCTGAGCAGCTGCGTGACGCAGACACAGACTTCATTTTCTCCCCGTTCGACGAGAACTGGCGCGCTGACGCCGCCGGTACCCGCGAGGAGTGGGCAAAGCTGGGCGTCGCCACCTTCAACCCGAACAGCGAGTGCCCGTCCTACGGCGACAACAAGGGCAAGGACTCCTTCCAGCTGATCGCGAAGGACCTCGAGGACCTGGGCAAGCTCTTCGGCCGCGAAGAGGAGGCGAAGAAGCTCATCGAGAAGCAGACCTCCGAGCTGGAGAACGCGAAGCAGGCGCCTAAGGGCACCACGTTCATGCTGCTCTACTCCTCGGTTGGCGGCTCCCCGTACGTCGCTGGTGGTCCGTCGATCGTGACCAACATGGGCGAGCGCACCGGCATGAAGAACGTCTTCGCCAACCTGGATGAGGAGTGGCCGCAGGTGTCGTGGGAGGCCGTCGCTGAGGCTGACCCGGACGTGATCATCCTGGCGGACCTGCCTGGCCGCGGTGAGCCCGGCGACAAGTGGGAGGAGAAGGTCGCTGACCTCGAGTCCACCCCGGGCACCAAGGAGATGAAGGCGGTCAAGAACAACAGGTACATTGTGGTTCCTGGCGTCGCCACCTCGGCTTCGGCTCGTTCCTACGAGGTTGTGCAGAACATCTCGAAGGCAATTGACGACGGCCTCTTCGACGGAGCAACCAAGTAACTGTGAAGAAGACTGTCACTGTTTCAGCCATCGCGTTAGTACTGCTGGTACTCGCGATGGTTTGTTCTATTCCGATTGGCTCAAGCTCTCTGAGCTTTGCTGAGCTGCGGGGGATTTTCGATCCTGCGTTGCCCGCCCCTTCCCCGCTGCGCATGTCTATTTTGACGGAGCTTCGCATCCCCCGCATCCTGATGGCTGCGATGGTCGGAGCGATCCTCGCGGTGTCTGGTGTGGCGATGCAGGCCATCACCCACAACGACCTCGCCGAGCCCTACCTGCTGGGTATTTCCTCGGGCGCTTCGACGGGCGCTGTCGTGGCTATTCTGTTCTCGACGTGGCAGTACGGCATCATCGCCGGCGCTGCGGTGGGTGCGCTTGTGTCCTTTGGCATGTTGATGCTGCTGCTGCGAAACAGCGCCGCCGACGCCGCGCGTGTGGTGCTGACCGGCGTGCTGATCGGGTTCCTGTTCCAGTCGCTGACCTCGCTGATCGTCACCGCGTCCGGGAACGCCGAGTCGACCCGTGGCATCATGTTCTGGCTGCTCGGTGTGCTCAGCGCCGCCCGCTGGTACACCGTGGTTGCCGTCTTCATCGTCGGCACTATCGGCACGGTGGCGTTGTGGATGATGTCGCGCTACCTGGATGCGCTCTCCCTCGGTGATGCGACGGCGTCCACGATGGGCATTCCGGTTGTGGCGCTGCGCTACGCGGTGCTGGTGGCGGTGTCGCTGATGACGGCGGCTACGGTTGCGTCCGTTGGCGCAATTGGATTTGTGGGCCTGATTGTTCCGCACGCGGTGCGCATGATTTCTGGCCCGCGGCACGCGAGCCTGATCCCGATTTCCGCGGTGGTCGGCGCGATTACGCTTGTGGTTGCCGACGCCATCGCCCGCGCCCTGTTCGCCCCGCAGGAACTGCCTGTCGGCGTGATCACCGCGCTCATCGGCGTCCCTGCGTTCTTCTTGATCCTGCGGAGGAAGCACTGATGTTAGAAGTCAAGAACCTCGAAACGGGCTTCCCTGGCACGACCATCTTGAGCGGCATCTCCTTCGAGCTGGACGCCCCCTCGGTCATCGGGCTCGTCGGCCCGAATGGCTGCGGCAAGTCCACGCTGCTCAAATCCATCGCCGGGGTGCACCCATTCACAGGCGATGTGCTTTTCGACGGTAAGCCTCTCCGCGACTACCCTCGCGCCGAGCGCGTCCACGTGCTGTCGTACGTGGCGCAGCACTCCGGCGACAAGATCCCGCTCACCGTGCGCGAGGTGATCCAGCTTGGACGCAGCGCCGGCCGCGGACCGTTCGCACAGGCCGAGCCAGAGGATGAGGAGATTATCCTCCACGCCCTGCGGCACGCGGACCTCGAGGGCATCGTGGACCAGAAGATGTCGGAGCTCTCCGGTGGCCAGATCCAACGTGCCATGGTCGCTCGCGCGATGGCGCAGCGTTCGAAGGTGATGCTCTTGGACGAGCCCACGAACCACCTCGACCTGCATCACCAGTACAAGCTGATGAACATGCTCCGCCACTTGTCCCGTGAGCACAACACGGTCATCGTGCTGGCGATCCACGACCTGGCACTCGCCGCGCGCTACTGCGACCGCCTCTTGCTGCTGCACGACAAGCAGCTCAAGGGCAACGGCGCGCCAGACGACGTTCTTACTCCAGCAGTCCTTGAGAATGTTTTCGGTGTGAGCGGTAACCTAGACCGAGATAGCCAGGACATCCCGGTGCTGCACATTTCCCATCCGGTGTAGTGAAAACGATTCCAGAAAGGTTTCAGTAGTGGCTCAGTCAGTAGATTTCCCCCGTTGGACCGGGATTTTCAAGATCCTCGGGGACCAGACCCGGTTGACGCTGCTCGCTGCGATCCACCACGCTGGCCAGCACAAGCTCACTGTAACCGAGCTTGCAGAGGTCACAGAGGTGCGCATCGCAACTGCTTCCGCCGCGTTGCGCGCGATGGAAAATAACGGCACGGTGGCATCGAAGCGTGACGGCCGCAGCATTTACTACGCCATCGCAAACGATGACATCCATGAGCTTTTGCACTGGATAGGTGCGGGCCATGCCCACAATCATGGGCATGGCCCGGATACGGCCAGTAGCAAGTAACTAGTACTGGCGCAGGTCGATCGGCCCCTGGCCGCGCGTCTCGGTGCGAACCACGTTCGCTGCCGCCTTAATGATGCGCATCAGGTCCTCTGTCCAGTCAGCAACACCGCGAAGCACGAAGCCTGGCACTTCGGTCTCCGTGACCGAGGCGCTCGCAGTGCCCTCGCCTTCCAGGGAGTTACGCACAGCGTCTCTCACCTTCTCCAGGAGCTCTGGAGTCACGTTCGGGTCGATGCAGATCGCTGTTGCGAAGTGAGTGTGCTGGCCCAGGAAGGATTCCTTCACGTCGTTGAAGAGTTCCTTCGTCGGCTCGATGCGCACATTGTCCACCACAGCAAGCTTGCCGTCGACGCGCACAACGTTGCGCAGATGCGCCTGCTCGTACAGGAACTGGCCACCGTCTGGGGACCAACCCGGTGTGACGATGTCCGACATGAACAGCTGCGATTCCGCGTCCATGTTGACGGTGATCTGCTGGCGGAAGTCCGCCTCCCGGTACAGAATCAGCTGGTCCGGGATGTACTCCATCACTGCGTTGCCGTGCAGGGTGAACTCCACGTTTTGCACGACGTAGTCGTCCGGAGTGCGGTAGACCTTCGCCGCGGACTGGTCAGTCAGGAGCACGGAGGAGTTCGGCTCCACTTCGACTTCCATCCGGTACACGTCGCCACCAACGTATCCCCCTCCGGGGTTGGCGATGGTGTAGTAGACCTGGCCGGAGTCATCCAGGTAGTGCGGGCGGATGATCTTGAATGCACCCTTGTGGTACTGCCGCTTCGCTACGGACTTGGTACCGCCAATACCGATACCGAGCTCCAGTACACCAGTTTCCTCATGCGGCGGTTCGTGGGTGAAGACCGCGCTTGACTCGCCCCACATCAAGCTACGCCTTGGTGTCGAGATCTTGCATGAGCACATCTCGACGAATCCACTCGATGACCTGGTCAAGGCCTTCGTCGGTCTTGAGGTTGGTCAGCACGAACGGCTTGTCACCGCGGAACTTCTTCGAGTCATCCGCCATGACCTGCAGGTCAGCACCGACGTACGGGGCAAGGTCCGTCTTGTTGATCACGAACAGATCGGACTTGATCATGCCCTGGCCTGCCTTGCGCGGGATCTTCTCGCCCTGGGCCACGTCGATGATGTAAATCGAGAAGTCGACGAGCTCCGGGGAGAACGTTGCGGACAGGTTATCGCCGCCGGACTCCATGAACACCAGCTCCAGGTCCGGGTGGCGGTTCAGCAGCTCCTCGTAGGCGGCCTCGTTCATCGAAGTGTCTTCACGAATAGCGGTGTGCGGGCAGCCACCGGTCTCTACGCCGATGATGCGGTCCTCTGGCAGCACGCCATCGCGAGCGAGGATGCGTGCGTCCTCAGTGGTGTAAATATCGTTGGTAATCGCGGCCATGGAGATCTCTCCCTCAAGCGCGCGCGTAATACGCTCGATGAGCTGCGTCTTGCCGGAGCCAACAGGGCCACCGACACCAATCTTAATAACTGACATAATTCAACATTCCTTCCAAGGTTTAAGACATAAACATGCGCGAATGCAGGAACTCGTGCTCCATCTGCGCGATTTCCATATCCGGCGCGGCCACACCCAAGTCGTGGATTGTGTGATCCATAGTCACCGCTGCGTAGCGCGATACCCAGTCATACACTCCGACGAGGAGTCGCTGCCCAGCGTCTTGACCGAGCGGAATCGCGCGGATGGCGTTCTGCACCATCGACGTCGCCAGCTGCATGAGGTACGCCTCGACGGCGGTGTACTCCTCCACCCCGGCTGCGCCGAGCACCAGCCCGAACGCGATACCGGGGTTGCCCTTGTATTCGCGGGCCGCAAGACCGCGGTCGTACTCGGTGACGAGCGCATCGCTGGCGTCGACAATCTTGGCGACCTTCGACATACGCCGACCCATCGACTGCATCGCGGCACGCAGCTCCTTCGGCGTCTGCGTCGCGTGCACCAGAGCATCAAGCTCAGTGAGCTTTTCGACGCGCTCCGCCTCCGACAGGCCAGACTGCTGCAGCTCGACCGCGAACCGAGCCGCGAGGGCGTCGTTAAATGTGGCCTGGTATAGGTAACCACGCAGCCATTTCGCGAACGTGTCGGCGTCGTGGACGGTATCGCGCTGCAGGTAGGTTTCCATGCCCGCGGAGTGCGCGAAGCCACCAGTCGGCAGTGCGGAGTCGGTAAGGTGCCAGACGACGAGCTGGCTGCGGTTAGTGGGTGTGCTCTGCATGACGGAACGCCTTCGGCATCACGTATTCACCGCGGTGGTAGGACACACCCGTGTGCTGGATGTGGTGCTCCACCGTGTGGTCGTAGCGAACGACCATAACGTCCTTATCGAACCCGTGCTCACCAGCGGCGAAGAACTGCGCCTGGAGGTGACGGTTACCGAGCGCGTGAGCGACCTCGAGGGCCTCGCGGATAGTCGCCGGTTCGATCACCAGGACGTCGGAAGCCGCGATCTTTGCGACGATCAGCGTGTCTCCCTCGCGGGCCAGAATATCGCCATCGACGAACTCACGGAAGTCACTGTTGAGACTGATGCCGAGTTCGGTGCCCTGTTCGGTGGTCACGCGCTGGATGCGCTTGACGCGGGATTCGTTGTCGAACACGACGTAATCGCAGTTCGACGTATCAATACCCTCGGTGGTATTCACGTTGCCGAGAACCTCAGTAACGATCATTTTACGATAACTACCTTTCGTTAATTTTTTGGTGGCAGAAATTAAAAAGCGAGCTGAGGCAGCATCTACTGCCCCTGCTCGCCTCTGCTACTTGTCCACCTTAGAACAAGAAGTAGCGCTGTGCCATAGCCAATTCTTCAGCTGGCTCGGAGTGGATTTCCTCGCCGTTGACAGTCAGTACGTAGGTCTCCGGATCGACCTTGATGTCAGGCGTCTCGGAATTGTACTTCATGTCTGCCTTGGAGATGTTGCGCATGCCCTTGGCCTCGACGAATCGGCGGTTCGTGTTCAGCGCGTCCGGCACGCCGGCCTCGAATGCGGCCGTCGGCAGGAAGGTAACGCTCGTGCGACGGACAGCGTCACCGTACGCTGCGTAGGAGTAGCGCATGGTACGTGGCTGTGGCGTCGGGATGGATGCGTTGGAGTCGCCCATCTCGGCACGTGCAACGTAGCCGGACTTCAGCACGATCAGCGGCTTGACGCCGAAGTGCGCTGGCTCCCAAATCACCAGGTCAGCGAGTTTGCCCTCTTCAACGGAACCGACAGCGTGAGCGATGCCGTGAGCAATTGCTGGGTTGATGGTGTACTTGGACACGTAACGCTTGATGCGCTCGTTGTCGTTGCCCTCGGAGTCGCCCTCGAGCGGACCACGCTGCTGCTTCATGCGGTCAGCGACCTGCCACGTGCGCAGCACAACTTCGCCGACACGGCCCATTGCCTGGGAGTCGGAGGAGGTGATGGAGATGATGCCCATGTCGTGCAGGACGTCCTCCGCCGCGATGGTCTCCTTGCGGATACGGGAGTCTGCGAACGCCACGTCCTCCGGGAGATCCGGGTTCAGGTGGTGGCAGACCATGATCATGTCAAGGTGCTCATCCAGCGTGTTGCGGGTGTACGGCAGCGTCGGGTTGGTCGATGCTGGCAGCACGTTCGGGTGGCCAGCCAGCTCGATGATGTCCGGCGCGTGGCCGCCGCCAGCACCCTCGGTGTGGAAGGTGTGAATGACGCGGCCATCAATTGCCTTGGCGGTGTTGTCCACGAAGCCACCCTCGTTGAGGGTGTCGGTGTGGATCGCGACCTGGACGTCCATCTCGTCCGCGACCTTGAGCGCGTTGTCGATGGTGTTCGCGGTCGCACCCCAGTCCTCGTGAATCTTCAGGCCGATTGCGCCGGCCTTGATCTGCTCACGCAGCGGGTTCAGCGCGGATGCGTGGCCCTTGCCAAGGAAGCCAACGTTGACCGGGAAGTCAACCGAAGCCTCGATCATGTGCTTGATGTTGGTCGCACCGGCGGAGACCGTCGTCGCGTTGGTGGAATCAACTGGGCCAACGCCGCCACCGATGAGGGTGGTGGTGCCGTTATCCAGGGCAGCCATGACCTGGTCTGGGGAAATGAAGTGAATGTGGGTATCCACCGCACCGGCGGTGACAATCTTGCCCTCGCCACCGATGACCTCGGTTGCAACACCAACGACGATGTCAATGCCGTCCTGGATATCTGGGTTGCCTGCACGGCCGATCTTGAGGATCTTGCCGTCCTTGATGCCGATGTCAGCAACGTAGATACCGGTGTAGTCAATAATGATCGGGCCCGTGATAACGAGGTCCGGAATCAGTTCCTCACCGGTAACACGGGAGTTCTGACCCATGCCGTCGCGGATAACCTTGCCGCCACCGAAGTTGACCTCTTCGCCTGGCTTCAGCAGGTTCTTCTCAACGCGTGCGATCAGCGAGGTGTCCGCGAGGCGGACACCGTCACCGGTGTGTGGACCGTAAAGCTCGGCGTACTGACGCCTATCGATCTCATATGCCATTTTGTTCCCTTCCTTAAAGCTTTCGTATTCCGTTTACTTGACTGGGCCGTTGACCTGGCCGTTGAAGCCGTGAACTTCGCGCTTGCCGCCGAAGTCGATGAGCTCAACAGTGCGGGAATCGCCTGGCTCGAGACGGGCTGCGGTGCCCGACGGAATATCGAGGCGCTTGCCCATCGCAGCTTCGCGGTCGAACTCGAGGGCACTGTTGGCTTCTGCAAAGTGGAAGTGGGAACCGACCTGGATCGGACGGTCGCCGGTGTTCTTCACCTCGAGCGTGATCGACTCGCTGCCTTCGTTCAGGATGACCTTGCCTTCTTTGATGAAGTATTCGCCTGGAATCATGGATAGTCTCCTTTTATCGGATTGGGTTGTGGACAGTGACAAGCTTGGTGCCGTCAGGGAAGGTTGCCTCAACCTGGACGTCAGAGATCATCTCCGGAACGCCTTCCATGACGTCGTCACGGGTAAGTACCTGAATGCCTTCAGACATCAGCTGCGCTACGGTCTTGCCGTCGCGGGCGCCCTCCATGAGGTAGTCCGTGATGAGCGCTACCGACTCTGGGTAGTTCAACTTCACGCCACGCTCCTTGCGGCGACGTGCCACATCGGCAGCAACCACGATGAGCAGCTTTTCCTGTTCGCGCTGGGTCAGCTTCATTTCTTCTCCTTGCTCGTTGACGATGATTATTCGATTATTTGCCGATGCCCCGCCTGTGCCTTTCGGAACAGACGGGGTTCGGGTTTTCACTGTAGTTGTGAAATCTTTCGGTTCGCCCCGAACCTACTCCGAATTAGTGGTGATGGTGGTGCTTCTTCGGGTTATCCGAGGCTTCTTCCGGTGAGTGTCCGGGCGCTAATCCCTCTCTAATGAGTTGTTCATCGAGCGAGTGGTCCGGATTCTCATGGTCGGTTTTCATCTTTGATTTTGTAAACATTGAGAACAGTCCGTTCTGGTATGCCACTGTACCCAAAATCAGGAAGATACCGACGATCTGCAGGACGGATGGGATCTCACCGAACAGCGGAGCCGCAATGATGACGGAGGTAACCGGCGAGAGCAGCAGAATACCTGCGGACAGGGTCGGGTCGAGCCAGACCGTGCCGTACTGGACGAAGGTCCACGCCAGCGCCTGGCCAAGGATAGCCAAGCAGAGCAGGTTGAACCAGTTCCAAGTCGTCAGCGCGTCACCGACGGTGTGCTCAGGGTCAACCAATGGGAGCTGTCCGTCAATCAGGACGCCGTTGACAAAGTCGAATCCCTTACGCGGCGAGATGAAGAATGCCACGATTGTTGGCGCGATAGCCTGGGCACCCATCGTGTACATCATCGGCTGGACGTAAAGGTCCTTACGTGCAGAGGTACCAGCCTTGCGGGAGAGGTAGAGGTAGAACGAGTAGCATACACCCGAGGTCAGGCCGAACATGGTACCCAGCGTCGCGGTCTTAATGCCGTAGATGGACTCCGGCCCACCAGATGCCTCGGCAGCCTCGAAGACGCCACCGGTCAGCATCACACCGACGGCCATGATCGGGACAAGGATCAGGAACACCGGCGGAATCTTGTACTTATCAAAGACAGCAGTCAGCATCGGCACGATGATGACCTGCAGGTTCAGCAGAATCGCAGCAACACCCGCGCCTACGTAGAAAATGGAGTAGTTCCAGCACGTGAAGTCCACGCCCAGGAAGAGGCCGGAAGCGATGGAGAGCATGATGCCCTTCTTGCTCAGCGACTCTTTCTTGCGGATTTCCATAACACCGAACGGGATCAACACGAGGCAACCGATCACAACACGCAGGAACGCCTGCGTCGCCGGATCCATGTTCGTAGCTTTGACCCACAGCGGGGTGCCTGCAAGGAACGCAGTGCCGAGAGCGAGGAACAGCACCGCCTTGCCGTGACTGACGGGTTTAATCGGCGGACCCTTGATGTCCGCTGCCATAGAGGCGCTAGAAGTATTTGACATGCTCAACACCATACATTCCTGACAAGAATTCAGAATCCTTTAAGGCCCTAGTTGCATATATTGCGCTGCAGTGCATATATAGCCCCACTCTGAGCGACTTTATAAAAGTTGCATTCATATTTTTATACATTTTGATTACCCCCAATTGAGGGTGGGTGCAAGCAGTACAAACGTACTGCAATCTGCATATTTTCCAGAATTATCACAGGAGCTGACCCTAAAATATTAAAATTTCAACTCCCCGCTTGACCTTTTAACACTCAATTGTTCGTTTGAGTGTTCCATACTTGCCGTTTCATTTATTTATAAATCAATTATCAAATATTCGCTTGTTTATCTTTAAGGTATATCCTCGTTTTGATAGGCCATTTTTGGAGCCGGATGACACCTCTCCTCCCAGATCCCGCCAAACGAACTCCCCTTCCCTTTCCCCGGCTGCTACGATATTGCAGGTCAATCAGGGAAGGCGAAAGAACAACCATGCCACTGTCCGAAATAAACACCGAGCGTAAACAGGAACAGCACCGCCTCGAACGGTTCATGTGGCTCTCGATTGCCGCGTCCATCCTCACCATCGCACTAAAGATGGCGGCGGCCGGTATCACCGGCTCCGTCGGTTTCCTCTCCGACGCCATCGAATCCGTCATTAACCTAATCGCTGCACTCGTGGGCCTGTGGGCACTCAAACTTTCCGCGAAGCCCGCGGATGAGAACCACAACTTTGGCCACGCGAAGGCCGAGTATTTCTCCGCGCAGGTGGAGGGCTCGCTGATTTTGGTGGCGTCCGTCGCGATTATCTACACGTCCGTGCAACGCATTATTCATCCGCAGCCGGTCGAGCAGATCGGCATCGGTTTGGCGTTCTCTGTTGCTGCGACTGTACTAAACCTCATAGTCGGTGTTGCGCTGGTGAAGGCAGGTAAGAAGTACCGTTCGTCAACCCTGGATGCCGACGGCCACCACCTCCTCACTGATGTGTGGACCACGGTTGGCGTGATTGTGGGCATCGCGGCGGTCTGGATTACCGGCTGGCAGTTGCTCGACCCGATCATCGCACTGTGCGTCGGCTGCAATGTCCTCTTCACCGGCTACCGCCTCCTCAAAGGCGCCATCCTCGGCCTGCTCTCGGAAGCGCTACCGCAAGATGAGCTGGCGAAGCTCCACGGTTTCCTCGATAGCTACGCTGCCGAGCACGACGTCGAGTTCACGTCGGTGCGCACGGCTGCGTTTGGTCGTGATCGGCTCATCAGCCTCGTCATGCAGGTCCCCGGTGGGTGGACTGTGGCGTACTCTCACGAGCACGCCGACGCCATCGAGGACGGGGTCACTGCGGCCATCGGTGAGTCGGAAACGATCGTGCACGTGGAGCCTGCCGGGTACCACACCCGCACCGGACCAATCTGGGCTTAAGACCCGTTTTCAGTCAGTGACGCATACTGCTCGCTGAGCTTGTCCGCCTCCGTGACGTAAAACATTGCGCGCTGCCCCATCGACTCGTCGCGCTCGTCAGTACGGGCCTGCAGGTCCTCAATTTCGGACTCAGGAACGCCGATACCGCGCATCTCATCCGTCTTCGTCCAGATGGCAACGATAGCGTCTTCGAAGGCGGGCTCGTCCATGACGCCCGGATCAGCGTCAGACTCCGACGCGGCCTCCTGCGAAGCCGGTGGTGTGCGGTTTTGTTCGAATGGGAGAGGTTGGGTGGTGCACGAAGTGGCCGTCGATAAGCAGGTGGCGGCAAGGGCTGCGGCGAAGAACTTTGAGTGTTTCATTCTGATTATTCTAACCTCCCAAATTCGCTGGTCATACGATTAAGATACGAAGGTATGGCCGTACAGCATGGAACTATTCCGCCACCGGCGCTCCAGCAGCGCACCCCATCACTTTCGAAGAAGCAGTGGGCGGGCCTGATTCTTGGCGTGGTGCTCTTCGCACTCCCCTTCCTTTTCAACATTCCAGGGCTCGAAGCGCCGGGCCAGCGGATGCTTTCGATTTTCCTCCTGGTGATTGTCTTCTGGATCCTCGAGCCGATTCCACTGACCGCGACCGCGGTGTTGGTGATCTTCCTCGAGGTCATCCTGCTCTCGAAAGGCGCGATCGCCGACCCGACGGGTGGCGTTGAGGCGCTGAAAGAGACGGTGCTGCCCGCATCCGACTACTTTGCGGCGCTAGCGAACCCCGTCATCATCCTGTTCTTGGGCGGCTTCATGATTGCGCACGGCGCTGAAAAGTTCGGGTTGGACAAGAACTTAGCCGCAATCATGCTGCGGCCCTTCCCTGACAAAGCGCGGCTCACGGTGCTGGGGCTGATGCTCATCACCGCGGTGCTCAGCATGTTCATGTCGAATACGGCGACGACGGCCACGATGTTCGCAGTCGTCATCCCGATTCTGCGCACCTTGCCGCCGGGAAAGATTCGAGCCGGTGTCGCCTTGTCGATTCCGCTGGCGGCGAACGTAGGCGGCATAGGCACCCCGGTGGGAACACCGCCGAACGCGATCGCGATTGGCGCGCTGGCGGAGTACGGCATCAAGGTGTCATTCGTGCAGTGGATGCTGCTGGCCGTCCCGTTCATGCTGGTTGTACTGGTGTTTGCCTGGCTGTTCCTCTGCTTCGCGTTCATCCCCTCGGAGACGCGGATCTCGATTGAAATGGACGCGTCTTGGGATACGTCGACGAACGCGAAGCTGTTTTACGCCATTGCGGGACTGACGATCGCCCTGTGGATGAGTGAGCCGCTGCACGGGGTCTCTTCGAACATCGTTGGGTTCTTCCCTGTTGTTGCGCTGCTGAGCCTGAAAGTGATGAAGGGCAAGGACGTCCAGGCGCTGGACTGGCCGGTGTTGTGGCTGGTTTCCGGCGGTATTGCGCTGGGCACGGGCGTGGGCGCGACGGGCCTGGATGACTGGTTGGTCGGCTCTGTGGACTGGAAGGTGCTCGGCCCGATGATGATCCTGGCGCTGCTGGGCCTGATCGGTTTTGCCATGGCGAACGTCATTTCCCACTCGGCAGCGGCGAACCTACTGGTGCCGCTGGCGGTGTCGCTCGCTGTCACCCTTTCGGAGCCGAGCCCAATGCTCATCGCTGTCATTGTGGCGATTGCTTGCTCGTTGGGTATGTCACTGCCGATCTCTACTCCGCCGAACGCGATTGCGTACGCCACGAAGGAGATCTCTATTCCGCAGATGGCGCAGGTCGGCCTGGTGGTGGGCACGGTGGCAACGCTGCTGCTGATCTTCGTGATGCCGTCGGTGTGGACGATGATGGGGCTGCTGTAGATGATTCCTCACTCGAAAATCGCGGTCATCGGTGCGTCGGAGGCGTCGCGCACAGTCCAGAGCATCGTGCGCGACGCGTTCGGCGACACGCACACGGTGCTCACGTTCCCCTCGCTGACGGAAATGCCGCGCACAGAGGACCTCGCGCTCATCACTGTGACGGTGCACGAGCATGGGCTGACCAAGGATCACCCACTCGTCGCCTTTCTTGACGACGCCCACTACGAACACACCCGCATCATCGTCTTGACTACGGCGCCCTCGGTGTCGGGCCTGGACCGGCTCAGTGAGCTGGGCAGGCTCGACATGCTGGTGTACACCCCCGAGATCCACGAGGAGGCGCTGGCTCGGAACCTGCAGCAGCAGCTGACACGCTACTGGGCGTCGCGCTACCACGACAACCCCGAGCTGGCGTCAAAGTACGACCAGCCGGCCGCGCCGGCCCTGGATGTGGAACTGACAAACGAGGAGATTGTCGGGCGCATTATTGATGCAGCCGACCGCCACCTTGGGCGCCAGCCACGCCTGGTGTTTCCTCCCGGGGTGAACCTGACCACGGAGGGCAAGGAGGTTGAGGAGGTCATCTTGACTATCTCGGGCGAGGTGGTGCTGCAGCGCAGCACGGACGCCGGGGATATTACGATGCACCGCGGATCGACAGGCCAAGTGATTGGGCTGTTGGCGCTGGCGGGTACGCGCATCGGGTTCTTCACCGCGCGGACTACGACAGAGGTCACTGCGGTGCAGCTGCCGATGGACCAGCTCAACTACCTGCTCGACATCGCCCCTGGCCTGGACCGCATGCTCGCTGTGTTGCTGGTGCGTTCCTACGACCGGCGCCTACGGCGCTCCGAGGACAGCCAGGTGCACCAGCACGAGATGACCGTGGAGCTGGAGCAGGAGCGCGCACGGCTGAGCACCGCCCTGCGAAACCTGGAGGAGGCCCGCCGCGAGCTGATGAGCCAGGCCCGCTTCGCCTCACTCGGTGAGTTGGCGGCGGGGGTCGCCCACGAGCTGAACAACCCGATGGCCGCGATTGAGCGAACGGCGGCGCATCTCGGAGAGGACGTCGATAAGCTGCTTGCGGCGAGCCCGAACCGGAAGTGGCGCGAGGGCGTACTGAAGGCGTTTGAGCAGGCAAAACGTGCACCATCGGTGAGTACGAAGGAGGCGCGCAGGTTGCGGCGTGAGCTCACCGAGATCATCGGCGACCGCGCGCTTGCGCAGCGCTGGGTGCTCGCCGGTCTGCACGACGCCGCCTTTGCTAAGCAGGTGGCTCGCTCCCGCAGGCTCGACTTCGAGACCATCGAGCGCGCTGCGGCGATCGGCACTGGGGTGCGTAACCTCTCCACCGCGGCGACCCGCATCACGGAACTCGTGGCCTCGCTGCGCTCGTACGCGCGCCCCGACGGCGACCCCGTCACCGACGTCAATGTCCACGAAGGTATCGACGACACCCTCCGGCTGATTTCGCACCGGCTCGACCACGTCGAGGTCATCCGCGACTATGCGGAGCTGCCCAACATCACGTGCATGCCGGGCCAGCTTGCTCAGGTGTGGACGAACCTGCTGACCAACGCGGCGGAGGCGATGCAGGACACCGGCGTTGGCGGCACTGTCACGATTAGAACCAGCGCGCCCGAGCCGGGCTGGGTCGAAGTCGACATTATTGATGACGGCCCCGGCATCCCCGGCGAGCGCCTCGAGCGGCTCTTCGAACCGCGTTTCACCACGAAGAACGGCCAGGTGCGCTTCGGGATGGGCATCGGCCTGACTGTGTGCCGAAGCATCATCAATAAGCACCACGGAACCATCACGCTGGAGTCCTCGCCACGAGGCACCCAAGCCAGCGTGCGCCTACGTATCAACGGACCAAGGAGACACCATGAACCTCACCATTCTGATTCTTGAAGATGAAGCCGAAGTGCGCGCCGCCCTTGAGCGCGACCTCCTCTTGTTCGCGGACACCGTCCGCTTGGAGGTTGCCTCCAACGCCGACGAGGCATGGGAGGTGATCGACGAGCTCAGCGACGACGGCGACCTCCTCGCGCTCGCGCTGTGTGATCACCGCATGCCCGGGACCACCGGCGTGGAGTTCCTTGTGCAGATGATGCAAGACCCACGCACCGCGGCGACCCGGAAGGTGCTGGTAACCGGGCAGGCGCAGCTCAAGGATACCGTGCACGCGGTGAACGAGGCGAACCTGGACTACTACATCGCTAAGCCGTGGGACGTCGAGAACCTGCACAGCGTAGTGCGTGACATGTTGACGGACTACGTGGAGGCGCTAGACATCGACCCGCTGCCCTACTTCGAGGTGCTGGACCAGCAGCGGGCGCTGAAGCTTACCCGCCACCGGGACTAATGGATGGAGGTTGGTGAGTGCTCGGGCGGGATCTTCGGGTGGTCTAACAGGTCGAACCCGAAGAGGATCCGGTCCTTGACTCCCGCCAGAATCGCCTCGACGGAGTAGACGTCGCGGAACGTTTGCTTCGTAAACACTTCGGCGGGTGAGCCTTCGGCATAGATCTTGCCTTCGTGGAGCACGATGATGTGGTCCGCGAAGCGCTCAATCAGGTCGATTTGGTGCAGGCTTACTACCGTTGTGATGTTTCGTTCAACCGTGAGCGCCTTGATTTGGTGCAGGATTCTGTACTGGTTTTCGATGTCGAGTGCGGACGTGGGCTCATCGAAAAGCAGGATGTCTGGCCGTTTGACCATGGCCTGCCCGATGAAGACTTTTTGGCGTTGGCCACCGGACAGGTTGCGGATGGCGACGTCGCGCAAGGGCTGCAACTCAAGCATGTCGAGCACCTCGTTGACGTCGTCGATGTCTTCCTGCGTGGTGCGGATGCCCAGCTTGGCAACTTTGCCGATCATCACCGTTTCAAACACGGTGAACGGTAGGTCGCCTTCCGTGTGCTGGTTCAGGTAAGAAATGTTACCGGTGGTTGTAATCTCGCCGGAGATCTTCTTGCCGCGCCCTTGGTTGTGTGAGCGGACAATCGACGTCATCAGCGTGGTCTTGCCAGCACCGTTGCGCCCCATCAGTACGGTGACCTCGCCGGGTTTGGCTTGGAAGCTGATGTTGTTGATGATCTGGCGCTCGCCATAATCGAACGAGAAGTTCTTGACGCGAATCATGCCGCTACACCGCCCTTTGACGGCGCTGGCTGGTAAGCGCGTAGACCAGGAACGGAATGCCGATGATGGAGCTGATGATGCCGATTGGCACCACAACCCCAGGGACGATCAGCTTCGAGAGTATAGAGGACACCAGCAGGATCATCGCGCCGAGGATCGCGGAGCTTGTCAGGTAGAAACGCTGGTCTTCGGAAACGAGGCGGCGTGCCAAGTGCGGCGCGGCCAGCCCGATGAACCCGATCTTTCCGCAGAAACTCACCGCGAGCGCGGTCAGAATCGAGGCCAAGACGAGGGAGAGGATCTTCACGCGCCCGACTTTGACGCCGAGCGCTTCCGCTCGTGCTTCACCGAACTTCAGCGCGGTCAGGTTCCACGCGTTGCGCAGCAGCACCGCGAAGACAACGACGAACGTCGAGAGCAGGATCCACGCCTGCGGATACGAGGCGCGGGTGAGCCCGCCCATCGTCCAGAAGACGATGTACGACAGGCTCTCTTCTGACGCGCGGTACTGGATCAGGGACAGGAAGGCGTCGAAGAGGAAGTTCAGCGCGATGCCCGCAAGCACGAGTGATGAGTTGCTCATCTCGATGTACTTGCCCACCGCGAAGATAACCAGCACGGAGACCAGCGCGAGCAGCAGCGCACCGCCGGTAACGAACACCATCGGCAGCGCCATCACAAAGACGATGGCTGCGCCAAGGCTCGCTGCCGAGGACACGCCAAGCGTGAACGGGCTAGCAAGCGGGTTATTCAGGATTGTCTGCATCACGGCGCCCGCCAACCCCAGGCTCATCCCCACCCCTACTGCCATGAGGGCAGCTGGCATGCGCATGCGGAAGAACGCAATGTGCTCAACCGAGTCAGGGTCTAGCACGGCGGAGAAGTTTGAGAGCTTGATGTCGGCGGGGCCGACGCAAAGATCCACCACGAAAAGGACGACGACCGCCAAAATGGCAAATGCGACCAGAAGTCCTTTCGGGAGGCTTTTTGTTGGTGCCTTACTCATACTTGATGAACCAGGTTCCCTCGTATGGGATCGGCATGTACTTATCGAAGTACTCCTTGATCAGCGCCTCTGGATCCAGGTCCGCAAACTCCTCCGGGTGGAAAAGCTTCGCCAGCTGCGCGTAGGAGTAGAAGTCGAGCATTTCGCGGGTCATCGGGTGCCCGATGGCGTAGAGCTCGTTGTTCTGGATCGCCTTGAGCTTGTCCCAGCCTTCGCGCTGGCGGAACGGCTCCATCGAGGCCAGCGCCTCCTCATTGGAGACGGAGAAGCCCATCTTGACCGAGTCCGGCTGGTTCGCCCACAGGGATCCTGAGAGCACGATCTTGTCCGGGTTGCTGACCAGGACCTGTTCCGCGGAGAGCGCCTCGGCGTCGTCCGCAGCCATGAAGTGCGTCGCGATGTTGTCCGCGCCGACGGCGTCCAGGATGGCGCCCCACATGATGCCGGCGCCGTAGGTGTTGCCGAATTCGGTCGGGCCGTTCGAGGTCGTCTCAAAGTAGACCGACGTGGTGTGGTCCAGCTTCGAAGCGCGCTCCTCGATGTCGCCGACGACGTCCTCGTAGAACTTCGTGATCTCGTCGACATTCTTCGTCAGCCCAGTGGCTTCAGCGATGATCTTGGTGGACTGAATATGGTTTTCCAGCTTTTGGCTGTGGTAATCGATGTAGATTACCGGGATGCCAGTCTGTTCAGCGATGACATCCATCTTTGCTTTCTGGCGAACCGGAGCAATGACTCCGTCGACACCCATCGTCAAAAGTTGTTCGGCGGAGATCTGATCCTTCGTCGCATCACCAATCTTCGGGATATCAGCAAGCTCCGGGTTCGCCTCAAGCAAAAGGTCCCACAGGTCCTGTCGGTTGGACTCGAGGCCCTTATCCATCGTAGCGATCTTAGACGTGTAGTTGTCCCGGTCAAGGGCCGCCATCGTCAAAAGCGGCCCGCCAGAACCAGAAAGCTGAATGGCTGCGTGCTCGAGTGGCTTCTCCAGCTGAATCGTGTTCCCGGTGATGTCCGTGATGGTCACTGCATGCGAGGCGTCTGCGGTAGTCTGGCTCGTTTCCGAGGCAGGCTCGTTGTCCGCAGGGCTGCTGCATCCAGTCACTGTCCACATCATCGCGGCACAGAGCACTACAGCTGGGAGGGATTTCTTCGCGGAGAAGGCCATGATTATCGACTTTCACTGTGGTTTGGTTGCACCGATTCCGAGCAAGGAATGTGAAGGCGCAAGGGTGGATGGCTCCACCCCACTAGCAAATGTTCAATTAATGAATTGAACAATCAAATTACAGCACATGCGAAAGCGATACGTCAAGCCTGTCAAATTATTGTGAGACCTCTTCTGAGGCCTCCGCAATCGCGGCCGTGAGGCGCCCAACCGCCTGCGCAATTTCCTCGTCGCTGATCACCAGCGGCGGCGTCAGGCGGATCACGTCATCCGCCGGCGCGTTGAGGATCACGCCGTGCTCAAGGCCAAGCTTGACGACGCGCTTCGCCACCGGCTGCTCCAAGACCACGCCGAGCATGAGCCCACGCCCGCGGACTTCCTTCACACCCGGGATCTTCGAGGTGGCGTCGTAAAGCACCTGACCTTTGCGACGCACCTCCGCGAGGAAGGCGTCGTCGATGGTGGCCAGCACTGCCGTGGCCGCCGCGCACGAGACTGGGTTGCCGCCGAACGTGGTGCCGTGACTGCCCGGAGTGAAGAGCTTCGCCGCCTCGCCGCGGGCGATCGTCGCGCCGATGGGCAGGCCGCCGCCGAGGCCCTTGGCCATAGTGATCACGTCCGGGAGCACGCCCTCGTGCTGGAAGGCGAAGAAGTCGCCGGTGCGGCCGACGCCAGTCTGCACCTCGTCGGCGATAAAGAGGATGCCGTGCTTGTCGCACAGCTCGCGGACCTGGGTGAGGAAGCCTTCCGGGGCGGGGATGACGCCGGTCTCGCCCTGGATGGGCTCCAGGATGATGGCCGCGGTGTCGGAGGGGTTCTGCTCCACGAGTGCGGTGAGCGCCTCGATGTCGCCGTAGGGGTAGAACTCCACGCCGACGGGCAGCGGCTCGAAGGGCTTTTGCTTGTCGGGCTGGCCGGTCATGGCGAGCGCGCCCATGGTGCGGCCGTGGAAGCCGTGCTGCGCTGCGAGGATGCGGCGGCGACCCGTCAGGCGCGCGAGTTTGAAGGCGGCCTCGTTGGCCTCGGTGCCGGAGTTGCCGAAGTAGACGCGGGCGGTGTCATCACCGACGTGCTCGCGGAGTGCCTCGGCGACCTTGACCACGGGTGCAGAGCCGAACAGGTTCGAGACGTGGCCGAGCGTCGATAGCTGGTTGGTGACCGCCTCGACCACTGCCGGATGCGCATGGCCGAGCGCGTTGACCGCGATGCCGGCGAGCATGTCGATGTACTGCTTGCCATCCACGTCGGTCACGGTGGAGCCGGAACCTTCGACGAGTTCGACTGGCGGAACCGGGTAGTTATCTAGAAGCGCGCCCGCCCAACGCTGTGTGAAGTCCTTCATGCGTCATCCTTTCTAAAAATGGTGCCGTCCGGGTACTGGGAACGGTCGTAATCATCTGGCAGAACCATGGTGCCCACCCCGCCCATCGTGAGCAGCTCAAGCAGGACGGAGTGCGCGACGCGCCCGTCGATGACGTGGGCGGCTTTCACCCCACCCCGCACTGCAGTCAGGCACGCCTCCATCTTGGGGATCATGCCCGAGTCCAGCGCTGACAGCATCTGCTCGAGGTCCCCGGCCTCGATCTTAGACAGCAGCGAGTCCCTATTCGGCCAGTCTGTATAGAGGCCCTCCACGTTGGTGAGCACCACGAGGCGCTCCGCGCCGATCGCCGCGGCGAGTGCGCCAGCTGCCTCGTCGGCGTTGATGTTGTACACCTCGCCGTTCTCGCCCGGCGCGATGCCGGAGACCACCGGGATGCGCCCGGCCTCGATGATGTCCATGACGGCGGCGGGGTTCACGTCGGTGATCGTGCCGACGAGCCCGATGTCGCGGGTTTCGCCGTCGACGTCGACGGTGCGGCGCTTCGCGGTGAACAGCCCGGCGTCCTCGCCGGAGGTGCCCACTGCGTACGGCCCGTGGGAGTTGATCTTGCCCAGCAGGTCACGCCCGACCTGGCCGAAGAGCACCATGCGCACCACGTCCAGGATCTCCGGGGTGGTGACACGGAACCCGCCGACGAACTCGCCACCGTCGAGGCCGAGGCGGGAGAGCATCGCGCTGATCTGTGGGCCACCGCCGTGCACGACGACGGGCTTCGCGCCGACGGTGCGTAGGAAGACCATGTCGGCAGCGAAGGCGGCTTTGAGGTCTTCATCGATCATGGCGTTGCCGCCGTACTTGACCACCACAATTTTGTCGCGGTAGTGCTGCAGCCATGGCAGTGCCTCTGCCAGGACGGTTGCCCGCTGCTCGCTGCTGAGATTCGGTAACATGGATGCCTCCTAGCTGCTGTATGCGGAGTTGATTTCGACGTAGGCGTGCGACAGGTCGGTGGTGCGCACGGTGGCGCTGCCCTGCCCGCCGGTGCCGAGGTTGACGACGACCTCGATGTCCGCCCCGCTCAAGTCCACGTCGCGCGCGCCCGGCGCGCCCGCGGACTGCTCGCACACGGTGTGCCCGTTGAAGGTGACTGAGATGTTCTCGGCGTCCATCTCGGCGTCTGCCATGCCGACGGCGGCGAGCACGCGGCCCCAGTTCGGGTCGGAGCCGAACATTGCGGTCTTGACTAGGTTGTCGCGCCCGATTGTCCGGGCTGCGTTGAGCGCCTGGGCGTCGTCGGCTGCGCCTTCGACGGTGATGGCCACGCGCTTGGTCACGCCTTCGGCGTCGGACTGCATCATGGCGGCGAGCTGCGAGCAGGCGTCCTGCATCGCGGCGTCGAGTTCCTCTTGCGTCGGGGTGACGCCGCTTGCGCCGCTGGCCATGGCGATGACGGTGTCGTTGGTGGAGGTGGAGCCGTCGATATCGAGGGTGTTGAAGGTGGTGGCGACGGCGCGGTCGAGCGCGGCTTGCAGCGCTTGGCTGTCGACGTCCGCGTCCGTGGTGATGCACACGAGCATGGTGGCAAGCGACGGCGCCATCATGCCAGCGCCCTTGCCCATTCCGCCGAGCGTCCACCCGTCACCATTGACGACGACCTCCTTCGCCACCGTATCCGTGGTCTTGATGGCGACGGCGGCGTCCGCGCCATGGTCGCCGAGCTGTTTCACAACGACCCCGATGCCGTGCTCTATCTTGTCCATCGGCAGCAGGTCACCAATGATGCCGGTGGAGCACACCGCGATCTGCGAGGCGTCCACCCCGATACCCTCGGCGGTCAGCTGCTGCATCGCCTTGGCGTCCTCGACGCCCTGCGCGCCGGTGCAGGCGTTGGCGTTGCCGGAGTTAAACACGACGGCGGAAATAGCGCCGCCCGTGATTACTTCGCGGCTGACCTTGACCGGAGCCGCGAAGACCTTGTTGCGGGTAAACACGGCTGCAGCCGCGTTCTTTGGCCCTTCGTTGACCACGACGGCCATATCCGGCTTGCCGGATGCCTTGATGCCGGCCGAGGTTGCTGCGGCGCTGAATCCCTTGGGGGCGGTAACACCAGTAGTGCTCATGATGAAAATGTCCTTTACAGTCCGTTATGAGAAGAAGTAGAGATGGAGTGAGGCTGGCGGTTACGGAGCCACCCCGGCTCGCGAGAGCCCCGCGGTCTCTTCGAGCCCGAGCGCAAGGTTCATGCACTGCACGGCACCGCCGCCGGTGCCTTTGGTGAGGTTATCGATGGCGCTGGTGACCACCAGTTTCTTGGCCGATTCGTCGACTTCTACCTGCACGTGGCACATGTTTGAGCCGACCACGTGCTGCGTCTGTGGCTGCTGCCCTGCCGGAAGTAGGGTGACGAAGGCTTCGCCCGCGTAGGCGGATTCGTACGCCGCGCGGACAGCGGCAGCATCCACGCCCTGGGCAAGCGACGCCACCACGGTGGTGAGGATGCCGCGCGGCAGCGGTGCGAGCACCGGCGTGAAGCTGATGCCGACCGGAGACTGCGCTACTTCCTGCAAGTTCTGATGGATCTCCGGGGTGTGCCGGTGGGTGCCGCCAGCGCTGTAGGCCTTCAGCGAGCCCATCGTTTCCGCGCCCAGCATGGCAACGCTCGCCTTCTTGCCCGCGCCGGACACGCCGGTGACGGAGACGATAGTCAGGTCCGGCTCGACCAGGCCGGATGCCACCGCGGGCCACGCCGCGAGCGTAGCGCCCGTCGGGAAGCAGCCGGGCACCGCGATTCGCGTGGCTGCTGCGATCTGCTCGCGGTGGCCGGGCAGCTCCGGCAGGCCGTACGGCCAGGACCCGGCGTGTTCGGAGCCGTAGTAGTGCTGCCAGGCATCGGCGCTGCGCAGGCGGAAGTCCGCAGCACAGTCGATGACCGTGACCTCCGGCGGCAGCGCCGCGCCGATCTTCGCGGAGTGCCCGTGTGGCAAGCCGAGGAAGACGACGTCGTGGCCCGCGAGCACCTCTACCGTGGTGGGTTCGATGACGCGGTCGGCAAGCTCGGGCAGGTGCGGCATGAGCTCCCCGACCGAGGCGCCCACGTTGGATGCCCCGGTGAGCGCACCGATTGCAAGCTCGCCCGCGAGGTATGCCGGGTGGCCGAGTAGCAGGCGGAGGATCTCGCCGCCGGCGTACCCGGTAGCGCCCGCGACTGCTACGTTCAACACTTTTTGCTCTGACATACACGGCAGCGTAACAGATATACGGCGCGCTGTATGTTATTCAGAAAACTTTTTCGCCCACTACCCCCGAAAACACAATTGCCCACCACCGAACCGGCCTTAAGCCAGTGTCGGCAGTGGGCAACCGAGCGTATTTTATGCCATCAACGCATATTCATATATCCCTAGATGACACCCTGCGCCAGCATCGCGTCAGCAACCTTCTTGAAGCCCGCAATGTTCGCGCCGGCCACGTAGTCGCCCTCCATGTCGTACTCCTTCGCGGTCGAATCGACCGTCTTGAAGATGTTCGACATAATCTCGTGCAGGCGCTGGTCGGTGTACTCGAAGGACCAGGAGTCGCGCGAGGCGTTCTGCTGCATCTCCAGCGCGGAGGTGGCCACGCCACCGGCGTTGGCCGCCTTGCCCGGCGCGAACGCGATCCCCTTCTGCTGGAAGTAGTGGGCAGCCGCAGGGGTGCACGGCATGTTTGCGCCCTCGGCGACGTAGCGCACACCGTTGTCCACGAGGAGTTTGGCGTCGTCACCATCGAGCTCGTTCTGGGTGGCGCACGGCAGGGCAACATCCGCCTGGACCTCCCACACGTTGCCGTCCCGGTGGTACTCGACGCCCTCCCCGGCCTCAGCCGCGTAGGTGGAGATACGCCCACGGCGCACTTCCTTGACGTCCTTGAGCAGTTCGATGTCCACACCGTTCGGGGTGGTGACGTAGCCGGAGGAGTCCGACATGGCAACCACCACGCCACCGAGCTGCTGCACCTTCTCAGCAGCGTAGATAGCCACGTTGCCGGAGCCGGACACGATAACCTTGGAGCCCTCGAAGGTCTCGCCATGCGTCTGCATCATCTCGGAGGCGAGGTAGACCAGGCCGTAGCCGGTTGCCTCGGTGCGAACGAGGGAGCCGCCCCACTTCAGGCCCTTGCCGGTGATCACGCCGGACTCGTGGCTGTTTTCCAGGCGGCGGTACTGGCCAAAGAGGTAGCCGATCTCGCGGGCGCCAACGCCGATGTCACCGGCTGGCACGTCGCGGTATTCGCCGATGTGGGTGTGCAGCTCCGTCATGAAGGACTGGCAGAAGCGCATGATCTCGGCGTCGGACTTGCCCTTCGGATCGAAGTCGGAGCCACCCTTCGCGCCGCCGATTGGCAGGCCGGTCAGGGAGTTCTTGAAGATCTGCTCGAAGCCCAGGAACTTGATAATGCCCAGGTTCACGCTCGGGTGGAACCGCAGCCCGCCCTTGTATGGACCGAGCGCGGAGTTGAACTGTACGCGGAAGCCGCGGTTGACCTGGATTTGCCCGTTGTCATCGACCCATGGGACGCGGAACACAAGCTGGCGCTCTGGCTCGCAAAGACGCTCGATGAGTCCGTAGTCAGCGTAGTGAGGATCCTTATTGAGGACGATCTTGAGGGAGTCAAGCACTTCCGCGAGCGCCTGGTGGAACTCCGGCTCCCCCGCGTTCCTCATCTGCAATTTGCCGTAATAGTCAGAGATCTGCTGATCGATAGACATGTGAATCCTTTCTTCGTGGCGCCCCTTCCGTGGCGAGCACTATATTGACTGGACCCCTGTTAGTTTTCCCTCATTGCAAAAGCGTCGCAGGAAAAAATCCACCAAATTTTTGCGACATAAGTCACATTTTCTGCGCTAATTCGCCAGCGTTTCCACGAAGTAGAACAGCCCGATGCCCAGGAAAATGATCCCCGGCAGGTACTGCAGGCCCGGGATGTTGCGCAGCTGCGTCCGCGCCGCCACCTGAATCAGCACGGACATCGCACTAAACACCAGCAGCGTCACCCCCAGCAGCAGCCCCAGCATGCTGAGCTTTTCCGCCAGCCCATCGTAGCGGCTCATCAACGGGGTGAAGAAGGAGGTGAAGAACACCAGCGCCTTCGGGTTCGAGATGTTGGTGACGTATCCCAGCCGCACCGAGGCACCCGCCGTGCGCGCAGCCACGCTCGCCACTTCTTGCTCTTCAGTACTTTTCGACGCCCCCTTCGCCCGCCTCACGCTCCCCCACAGACCAAACGCGCCGAGCAGCATCAGCGCCACTGACCCCGCCAGCGGCAGTACCACCGACAGCGCGGGCACGACGTGCAGGATCGCCTCAATCCCGAGCAGCGCGAGTATCGACCACGTTGCCACTCCAAGCATCGCCCCGAGCGCAGTCCAAAACCCCGCCCGCTGCCCGTAGCGTGACGTCTGCGTGCCGATCGCCACAATGTCCGGCCCCGGAATCGCCATCACCGTTGCCCAGGTGAGCACGTCTACGAACACGGGCGGACCTCCTCCGTATCGGGCCGATGATTTCAGTAGGAGCAAGGATATGCGTTGTTTGTGGCGTCCGGGAGCGATTCTGAACTCGAACGTATCTGCGACTGTGAGCGAGCTTGCCCACCGACGTGTCGAACTCGTTCGGTACATTGCAGCAACACCAACAACACCGAAGGAGTCCAATCATGACAACGCCCACAGCGCGGTTCCACGGCTACCCGAAACGCCCCGTCCCCGATATTTTCGGCGGCTCCGACTGGGACCTCCCGATGACCGACCGAGATAGCGACTCTATCTTTTTCCTCGTGGAGTACCTGAAAATCACCGACCCGGAGAACGCGAACGAGCCGACGGCCTACACAATGCTCCGCGAGCTTAAGGACGAACACCGCGCAATGGAAAAGGGAGTATTTGACCGGCTTCGCGAGACACCAGGCATCCAGGAGGAGAAGGACCAGGCGTTTTACCGGGTGATGTTCCAGTTCCGCCAGTACCAAGCCGGGCAGCTCGTGGCCAAAGCCCTGGAGGCCACGGACGAGAACCCGTACAAGGTGGTCGGGATGATGCGCTACCACCACCCATCTATAGAATGCGCCTGGGTTGTCGACGCCGTCATGAAAACCACCGTGGAGGAAGCACTAAAGACGCTCGGGAGGGACCACAGCCCGCAGGCCGTCGAGGAACTCTGGTTGGAGCTCAACGAGGAGGCGGACCTGTTCGCGAAAACGAAGAAGGTACTACGCCTGGCCGGGTGGGCGAAGGACATCGCCGACATCCCGCGCAGCAGCGAGGCGATGAAACAGATCTTCCTACAGGACCAGCGCGAGGCCGCCTGGACCGTGATTGACCAGCACCTGACAGAGCCCATCAACGCACTCATGGACCAGCAGGAAGAGGAAGACCCTTGGGCGGTGGACTGGGACAGCTAGGTGTTGTCCCCTGCTTGTTCACTGGCTATCTTCGCGTAGTTAGCGAAGAGCAGCTCCTGGCGCTGACGCTCGTTCGCAACTTTGCGAATAACGGCCACATGGCGCCTGGGTGATCCGCTACCGGATACTCACCACGCGGCTTAAGGGACATTTTGTGTGTATAAATCTATCTGGTTTCCTGGGATGACCTCGGACAACAACCAGATATGGTTTTCAAAACAGTTCCATTCGCCCGTTTCGAGAAACCAACACCAAATGACGTCTGGTGTGTGGTATGGAGTCTGCGGGTAGCGCAGGGACCCCAGCGAGACCGAGGGCTCTAGGGGGGCTAGAACCAGCCGCCTGTGCGTTGGGTGGTCGCAAATAGCCAGGGGGACGAGCAAAGCCCTTGACGTGCACGATTCTGGTCGCATCGAGGTATCGGGTGTTCCGGTCGACCTCATTGCGTCGACCAACCCAGGTCAGCGCGATTTGGATGGTTTTGGGGCTATTTTGCCGATTTTGCGCTGACCTGCGTTGGTAAACCGGAGTAGGTCGACGGGAGTAGGCCGACGGGCCGAAAGAATTCGATACCGGCATTGACCATCAGTGGAACCCCAGCTTAGGAGTGAGAAAAGGGTGAGCTGGACGGAGCTAAACACACACAAAATGTCCCTTATCGCGACACGCCGTGTTTACACACAAAATGTCCCTTAAGCCCACCACGCCGCTACCATTTCAGAATTCTAAACACCTGCAGCTGCGCTGTCATCGATGTGCATGACCGCTGGCCAATCAGTCCGATCCGCTGCTCGTGGCCCAGCCAATCCTTCGGCATCGAAGCATGCCGCCACAGATAATGAAAGGCCCCGGTCATTTGTGCATTTCCCTCATGGGAAAGAGGCTTAACCAGGGATCTATCGGTGCCCACTCTACAGGGCCTCTTCCAACAAATACAAAGCTACTGCTGTCGGAGGTCCGCTTCGAAACCCCAGTGTAAGCGTGAGAAAAGGGCGGCTGAACGCGGTTAGTCACACACAAAATGTCCCTTAAGCCAATTCTTTGCGATTGAAAATCAGGTCGCGCCCCCATTTGATTTGTTATGCAAAAGCCCCTCTCGCATTTGAGCTTGCAACGCATAGGCTTGGAGAGGGTATCTCTTGGCTCGGAGTATATACATCTCCAAAGCTTTAGAGCAATTTTTTGCCCTAGCAATTCTCGGGACGAGGTCAGAGTGAGCTGTCTGAGGTGCCCTGATACGAAATCATCCGTCGGCAAAACCGACCTGGCCCGAGCGTTACTTAACGTTGCAGCATTCGCGATTCTCCATTCCAGGAGCACACCGACCGTAGTCGTTTGCTTGGCACGACTATGTTCGACAAAGGAAATAGACTACCGCTCGAACAAGGTCGGTTGGACCGTTCGCATTTTTCGATTGCTCCTTCCTCGTCCTGTCGCTTATTTGGTCATCTTCCCGTAGTTAGCGAAGAGCAACTCTTGGCGTTGACGCTCGTTCGCAAGTTTGCGAGGTGCCCCAAATGCCTTGTCGACTTCCTTATCCAACGCGTCGTGCGCCTTGAGCAGCGCCGGGTCCATCGCGAGCGGGTTGTAGTGTTCCGCCAGCGAACGCTCCGGGTGCAACTCACGGGCGGCCAGCACTTTCTTGCCCGCGTCGATGATCCGCTGGCGAGTTTTCTCGTTTAGCTCGGGGACGGGGAACGTGTTCCAGGTCAGCGTGTTTGCAAACCGCAGGCGAGACTCTAAGCGCCCGCCGACGGTGCGTTGCCACGTAATGAACATCGACGACGAAATGAGCGCAAACGCGAAACCGGTGGGATCATCAACCATGAACGCAAGGTTGCTCGCAACAACGTCGCCCGAGACTTGCTGCGCTGTAAAGAAAGGGCGCGTTTCACTCACAACTGACGGTACGCAAAGGTATTCACCGGTAGGTTTACGGACTTCCGCGAACCTATATGGAACCGCGGCAAGCTGGCGTGTAGCCGCTTTCTTACTCTTCTGGCGAAATGCCTTAACTGCTTCTACTCGAGCGCGTAACTGCTTCGAACGCGTTACGTCAGACGGGTTAAAGTCGTCGTCTGCCATCCAGAGACACCAACGGTCGATTCCGCGGACCAATTCGCGTGACCCTTTAAAAGGACGCAAGTATTTCTTCGCGATAGCGTCCGCTTCGATAGTTTCTAGCTCATTTACTTCGACGATGAGATTGCCACTATCTACAGGTTTTGATCCAAACACCGCAGGCACTATCTCTGTAGAAAGGGGTTTGCTTCGCTTAGAGACGAGCACGTTTGGCCCATCGATCAGATAGGCGTTGATTCCCCGGTCAATTCGTTGCTCTACGCCTTCGCCTTGCGTGTCCGGATAGTCCCAC
Source organism: Corynebacterium sp. NML120713 (assembly GCF_001875735.1). Taxonomy (NCBI): domain Bacteria; kingdom Bacillati; phylum Actinomycetota; class Actinomycetes; order Mycobacteriales; family Corynebacteriaceae; genus Corynebacterium; species Corynebacterium sp. NML120713. The sequence continues at coordinate 60,543 of NZ_MLCR01000007.1, read as the reverse complement.
AACCGCTGTTTCGCTCCGCGATCGCGAGTGAATCCAACAATGACACAGTGCACAGCCGCCTTACCTGGAGCTTCGGAGTCCCATGCGAATGTGCGGTGTGCGAACTTGATCCGCCACCCTTCCCAAATCAACGGTCCGAATAGTGCTGGGACTGGTTGGCCTTGGGTGATCGAGTTGGTAGTGACGTATGCGAACTCACCTTGACGTTCGGCGAGTAGTGTTTTGGCTTGGGCGTGCCAGCCGGTGACGTAGTCCAGGTAGCCGTCGTAGTCTTTGCCCCACACGTGTTTCATGTCGGCAGTTTGTTCTTTGGTCTTCGTGTACTGCCCGATGAATGGTGGATTGCCGAACACGTAGGTTTGCCCGGTGGTTTCTGGTAGGACGTTGCGCCAGTCCACCGCGAGCGCGTTACCGTGCGTGATGTGCGCGGTGATGCTGATCGGTAGGCGCTCCGGTGCGAGTCCTACTCGGTCGGCGAGTTCACGGTTCGCCTGGTGGTCTACGAGGAACATTGCGGTCTCGGCGATGCGGGCTGGCCACCAGTTCAGCTCGATGCCGTAGAACTGTCCGATGGAAAGCTTCTGTTCCCACGTGATATCCAGTGACATCGCGGTGTTGCCTTCGCGTTCGCGGATCGCAACGATGACGTCGGTTTCGATCTTGCGTAGTTCGCGGTAGGCGACGATGAGAAAGTTTCCGGAGCCACATGCGGGGTCCATGAATACGTGCGTGGCCAGGCTGTCGCGGAACTCGCGAAGCTTCTTCACACTGGTCGACTTCGAGTTGATGAGACGGTCGGCTTCTTCGCGGAGCTCGTCGAGAAATAGCGGGCCGAGCGTCTTCAAGATGTTCTTCTCGGACGTGTAGTGCTCACCGTCGTCGCGACGCGCCTCCTTCGACTTCACAAGCTGGAAGAGTGAGCCGAAAATTGCCGGGGAGATGTTGGTCCACTGGAAACGGCAGGCGACCAGGATCGCGTCGCGCATCTCCGGGGTGAAGAACTGCGTCGGCATCATGGTTTCAAACAACGCGCCATTGACGTACGGGAACGCGGCCATGGAGTCAGGGACGCGTCGGCGGCGCTCCTCCGGAGTGTTGAGGACCTCGAACAGACCGGCAAGCTGCGTGCCGAGGTTCTCACTGTTGGTGTGCTCAAGAATGAAACGATAAAACAGGTCCTGTTCCCACAGCCCTGCATCATCACCGAACAGCAGGAACAACAGGCGCGTGAGGAACATGGAGGTTTCCTGCACCGCGAGCTCCTCGTCTTGCATGTAGGTGGGGGCTGCGTCGCCAACTTCTTCGTCGACGTCGTCACCGACCATCGCGGTAAACAGGTTCGCCATGATTTTCGACGCCGCGATCGAAGCCTGGGTCTGCTCAACGTGCGTGAGCTTGTCCTCGTAGCCCGCCAGGAATTTGAGTTCGTCGACGTGGTCCGTGATTTCTTCGAGCGGGAACTCGATGTTGAATCGAGTCTCTGGGTCGCCGAGGCGCATGAGTCGGATGCGGTAGAAGTCGGTGGCGATGATGTAGCGGGGTTGTTCGGCGTCGTTGACGGTGCCGCCGAGGAGGTAGTCGCGGGCTTGGTCGATCGCTACTTGCAGGTCGACGCCCGGTTTCTTCGCCTCACCGATAACCACGCCCGGCCAGAAGAGGTCAATGTAGCCGCGCTGCCCACTCGACGCTCGCTTCGCGTCCTGTTCGAACAGGTCCATGCGGGAGGCGGTGATGCCGAAGCATGCGAGGAGTTCCGCCCAATACGACTGCGCGTACTTGCGTTCCAGTGCGCCCTCGTCGAGCGAGCGCCACCCGTCGAGGCGTTCGTTCCAACGGTGTTTGAAGCCGTCGAGGTTGCGGCGCATGGTGGCGCGATCAAGGCGCGGAGCAGTTGTCACAGAACTCATACAGGTAGCTTAACGGAGGCGTCCGACATGCGAGCGGGCGATCGTCGAAAAGAAGCGCGGGCCGAGAAGATCCCGGTCCCGCGCTCCAGCGTGGTGCTAGGCGAACATGCCCTCGCCAACAAAGCCAGTATCACCTACACCTGGCGGGATGAGGTATGTACCGGTTTTGGTGGTCTTGAGATATTCCTGGAGCATCTCGTCACGCGACATCGACTGGTGTACCTTGGCGAACCGATCAACGGTGCGTGTAAACGCAATGAAGAACAGGCCTGCGTCGAGGCGCCCCTGCTCGTTCGACCCATCAACGTAGTTGAACGCTCGGCGCAGGATGCGGATGCCATCGTTCTGGTCGGGGTGCACGTTGAACACGTGGGAGGCATGGTCGATAACAGGGCGGCCGCGTTCATTGGTGGCGGCAAAATCCGGTTCGTCGAACTCATCAGTGCCAGTGAGCGGCGCACCTTCGACCTTGTCACGCCCCGTGACGCGCTCCTGCTCCTTCAACTGAAGCGTGTCCCACACCTCAATGTTCATGGCGATACGCCGCGCTGTCAGGTACGACCCACCCGCAGCCCAAGGCTGCGAAGAGTCCGCCGGAATCCACACGTGCTCATCCAACGCTTCGGTGTCCTCTGCTCGGATGTTCCTAGTGCCGTCTTTCTGCCCGAAGAGGTTGCGTGGAGTCGGTTCTTCACGGGTGGTCACGGCGGCCTTACCAAAGCCAATCTGTGTCCAACGCAGCACTGCATCTGGCACGGCCAGACGCGTCAGATTGCGTATGGCGTGGGTGGCAACCTGGGGGTCGTTCGCGCATGCCTGGATGCAGATGTCGCCGTCGGACTGCTCACGGTTCAGGAAGTCGTTCGTCATAGGCGGCATCGCGGTGAACTCATCTGGCAGCTTGTCAGCTAAACCAAACTGGTCACGAAATAGGCTTCGGCCGAAGCCAATCGTGATGGTCAAAGCGGAAGGTCCCAAATCAAACGCTTCGCCAGAATCGTCAGGTGGGAAATCCTCACCGCCACCGAATGCGCCTTTCGCGCTCACCTCACCACCGAGCGTCAATCGCCGTGCAGCATTCGTCCAGCGCTGCAGGAGGTCGATGAGGTCCTCGCGGGAGGCCTTCTTGTCCATGTCGAACGCCGCGAAGTGGAGGCTGTTTTGCATCGGGCTGACAATCCCAGCTTGGTGCTCGCCAGCGAAGTCGATGATCAGCTGGTTGTTCGTGCCGTCGGCGTTATCGCTCGCATCCTCACGAGATTCATCCCGCGAACAAGCAGCGGCGACGGCACCGGCAGCACCCAGGCCGCCGAATGTTAAAAACGTGCGTCGGTCAAACCCAGTCATGTTAGGACTCCGCCTCCGTATCAACGTTGAGTCCCAGCACGGTACCAGTCAGGTTCGACAGCGGCTCACGCAGCGCATCCAGCGCACGGGTCAGCTTCGCCTGCTGGCCAGCGTCGACCTCGTCGTAGTCGACGTACCCGGTCTCCAGGCTGCCGTACTGATCGAGAAGCGCTTGGATGTCGTCGAAGCGCGACTCGATCTCGCTGACCAACTTGGCACCTTCCTCACCGCGCTCTGCGGCGATGCCCTTGACCATGTCGAACGCGATGCGCGAGCCCTGGATGTTGGCCTGGAAGTCATAGAGATCCTTGTGCGACCACCAGTTTTCCTCACCAGTGACCTTGGTGGTGGCTACCTCTTCGAGCAGCCCCATCGCACCGTTGGAGACGGTGTCCACAGTGATGTCGTTCTCCGCGGCGAAGTCGTCGGCCTGCACGGTGTCGTGCAGCGCCTCGACGTCAGCGACGAGGGTGTCAGCGATCTCGCGGCGCTTCTCCGGGGAGGACGGCTCCCAGCCTTCGCGGGCAGGTGCGCCGTCGGCGTTCTTGGTGTCGGCAGCTGGTGGCCACAGGTCCTTTTCCATACGGTGGAACCCGAGCCATTCGGTGAAGGTCGGGTCATCTTCCTTGAGCTGGTCCGCCTCGGCAATGTAGTCCACTTCGCGGTAGTCAATGCGAGCGTCGAGAACACCGAGCGCCTCAGCGATCGGCTCGATGCGCTCGTAGTGGACACGGGTGGTGGCGTAAAGATCCTTGGCCTTGGCATCGTCGCCTGCGGCGTATGCTGCGGCGAACTCCTCGACCTTTGGCAGCAGCTCTGCGACTTCGTTCTTCACAAAGTTGACGTAGTTGTCGCGAGCCTCGTTGAAGCGCACCTCATCGGACTCGTCGTACTGAATTGGTTCACCAGTCACAGTGAATTCAGCCTGGCCGATGTTCGGTCCGCGCAAGCCTGGCTTGCAGGCGGTGAAGTAGGAACCCGGTTCAAGCTGGACGGTGAGGTCTGCGGTGCTGCCAGGGGTGATGTTCTCGCGTTCGGCGATGACGCGCAGTCCGTCCTCTGCCAGCAGGTAGAACTCAGTGACACGCTCACCGGAGTTAGTGATGGAGAAGGTGCTGGTGCCGGATTCCACCGAGTCTACGGCGACCGTGCAGGCGTCCTCTTTCGCCTGCACTTCGATAGTGTCACCGGCACTGTTTTCCACGCATCCCGCGAGCGGGAGCGCGAGAGCAAGGGTGGCGACAAAGACAGGACAGCGTTTCATTATGAGACCTTTCGTGTGTTCTCGGTGTGTGCTGAAGAAGTTTCGTTATTCAGTTTCTTGGCGTCGATACGCTTCTTCCCTCGCACGTGTCCTACAAAGATCGGGCCAATGATGGCAAGGTAAGCGCCCCAAGCAATGACCTGCAGCCACGACATTTGAGGCATAAACCCGGTAAACGCTTGCAGCAACGTGGCGACGATGCCTGCGGGATCAATAAACTCGTCCAGGTTGAACGCCCAACCGAATGGGAACGACGCCATCCAGAATGGGTACGAGGCGAAACCTGTGAGCACCTCGCCTGTACGCGGATGCGTCGGAGCAATCGGCGCGCCGGAAAACGGGCCAGGGAGGAACTGTGCCTCCTGCAAATCATGAACGGCGTACGCGAGGATGCCCGCCGCGACGACGATAAGCAACGCACTCGACCACGTGAAGAACGCGCCCAAATCCAGTCGAAGAGCACCCCGGTAGATCAACCAGCCCATCACGATGGCGACGCCGATGCCGGCGAATGCACCAATGACAGCACTGGGCGTGGTCATCCACCCCCACAGCAGGAGTGTGAGCTCGATGCCTTCACGGGCGACGGCGACAAACGCGAGCCAAAACATCGCCTGCTTGCCTTTCGTCAGCGCAACGCCTGTTTTGTCCTCAAGCATGGTGCGCAGTTTGCCACCCTGATTGCTTAACGAGAGAACCATTCCGGTGATCATGGCTACCGCAATCAGGGACATGAAACCACCGATGGCTTCTTGAGCGCGGAACGACAACCCGTAACGCCCGAACGTAAACAGAGCGCCGAGCGCAGTGCAGATTGCTGCTGCCAAGACCACTCCCACCCACACGGTGCGGGCGGCGGTGTTCAGGTGGCCCTCTCCGATGTTTGAGCTGGTGCGGCGTTGGATCGCAGCGAACAACATCCCGACAATAAGGGATGCTTCCAATCCTTCGCGGAGACCGACAAGGAAAGCGGCGATGAACATATGTAGAACTTTCTCGTGTGTAACCTGGCCCGCCAATGCGCACTAGCCCACAAAGCTAAGGCCGCCCTTGGCGAGGCAAGCCTAATCTTAGGTGCTCGCCCGCGAGAAAGTAAGAGTTTCGCTAGTTATATGCTTAACGGGGGGTAAAAACGGGGCTTCTTCCCCGCTGTTTCACCGCCGCCCGCCTTACACTTAGACGACCAACCCAGCCCGTTTGACCAGAGCGTAGCGCGGCCAGGCCAAGGTTCGAAGCAGTTGCCACAGAACTCATTCCGGTAGCGTGCTGCAAGCGTCCGACACGTGCGTGGGCAATCGTCGATACGCTTATGTCTGTGCCAAGATTTCAACCGCTCGAATGCGTGTAAAGGGGTACCTGGCCAGGAATTCCAGCACGGGATCCGCCCATAGCATGAGGCACGAAGCCTCAGCGTCCTCCGCTCATCAAAATTAGTACTGAAACTGGTCTGCCCAAGCCGTTTTTGCCGCCCTACTCCCGCTCTTCGCTGAAGTAGTACCCAATGATGCGCCAAAGGACACTGATGATGACTGCGGTAATTAAGTACGCGCTGAACGCATAGCTAAAGTTCCCGCTGCCCTCATAGTTAGACATGACCCTACACATCGCGACATTTCGCACGTCATATACGAGATAAACAGGTGCTATTACAACCATCACCACTAAGAACCTGTATGGAGAAAGCACTTTTCGCTTCACTGAAAAGGGGTCTAGGAAGAATTGGATTAGGAACCCAATTATCATGATGAATAAAGCGCTGAACAGCGCGACCACAGCACCGAGCACCACAAGGATCATGTTTCTCTCCTAATTTTTTGGGGGTAACGCCACGACTTTCATTATGTCCAATCTTCGGTTCCCTGTGTCACCTGGACGGGGTCTAGCTCCCTATCGGTCGTGGTGTCGCTTGAGGGGTCTCCCGATCACGTCGGGTTGCAGACGTCCCCTACGACTCGTTGCCACGCGAAAACGCTGACGAGGAAACTCGAGCAAGCACCAGCCCGTTCCGGTCGAGGTACTTAAGGAGTGCGACGCTGGTCGTCGAAAAACGGACGGGCTGCGCGAAAATGCGCGACCTGCATCGCACTCCTTAAGCACCTCGACACGAGCAAAACTCTGCAGATAAATCGAGCTACAACGCCTTTTAGCCGCAAATCTAGGTGCTAGTTTCCTCCGAACGTGACCCCTCTTCCGCAAGTCGATGTTCGACTTTCACGCTGGATGTATAGAGCGCCTCCGTAAAAGCGAGATCCCCGCCTTCCATAATCTCTCGTGCAGACTCTGCGACAATGAGCATCGAGCCGTTCTCCGTCCGGACCCCGAGGCCAAACGAGAGGTAGAGGGCTGGCTTGTCCACGAGCATGGGAACGAAGTCCCAAACGCCATCAACCTGATCGATATACCAGCACCCCAACAGGTATGTGATTGCGTTCTGACGCTCCTCTTCGCCGAGGTCCGAATCGCGGATCCTCTCCACTGAGCTCCGCGGGAAAGCGGCCCCACGGAGATTCGTGACATCCATATCCGGCGAGACGAGAGGCGGCTGTAAAGTCTGGTATTCGGTAAGCAGGGCGCGCGACTCTTCGTCAATCTTCTTCAGGCGCGGCCCGTAGGAATCAGCAAGGAAATCGCTGGCGTGCACGTCGGTGCTCATGAGGCTGCTCCTTGTAGGTTTCATGCCGGTACTGGTACCACTTTAATCACGCACCCATATTCGATTCAGCCCATACGCAAAACCCAGCAAATCGCTCCACGTTGTGGGAACGAAACGTTTCGTATCAACTCTCATCCAAGTGATACGATCCGGATCCTCAAAACTGAGTGTTTGAAGAAACAAATCGCCAGCAATTTCGTACGCCCACAAATCATGGACATTCTCATACTCGACCGAATATTCTCGGAACGTTCCCTCGGGCTGAAAGAGGGTTTCAAACCCCACGAAGGTTTTCCCGGTCGACGTTTCTACTTCCAAAACGAGATATAAAAATGTATCAATCCAAGCGGCAGCCCCATGAAACTTCGGCAAGTCCACGACACCTTCAACCCTAGAATTGCTTTCACTCAACACATCCTTATTGAGGATGTCCGCCAAATAGTTTGCAGCGGCCTTTAAATCGAATTGATGCTCTGGGACTTTTGCCATTTTCATAAATCCAAAGTGAGAAATTCTGCAGGGTATACGCCCGCGCGTCACCAGATGCTAACACGCGCCTTACCGAATCCGCGCGCCCAGCAGGCAAACGTGGTCCAGGTTGGCGTGTTCGCGACGCGAATGTCTGACTTCAGACGTCGCCCTACGACACGCTGCCACGCGATACACACTGACGAGGAAACTCGAGCAAACTGCAACCCGTTCCGGTCGAGGTGTTTAAGGAGTGCGACGCTGGTCGTCGAAAATCGGCCGGGCTGGGTGAAAATGCGCGACCTGCATCGCACTCCTTAAACACCTCGACTCGAGCAAAGCCTTGCAGATCAATCACGCTACAGTGCCTTTTTTGCCCACAAGCCCGAATCGGAACGACCAGTGAAATATCGCTGCCAACCGATATGTACAAGATGTACATTTACGTTATGGAAATAAAATCAGTGACATCCAGCGAGTTCCGCAAAACGCAGAGCCAGCTATTAGAGGAAGCGCAGCGCACACCTGTCGTTATCACCAGCCGAGGCAGCCGTGCTCGCGCAGTTGTCGTCTCTCCTACATTCTTTGCCCGCGCTGTCGAAGCTCTCGAGGACCTGGAAGACATCCACGCCGCCGAAATTGCTCGGCAAGAGAGCGAGGAAATCTCGTTTGAGGACCTCAAAAAGGAACTCGGCTTCGCGTAAAGCTCGGTTATGTCAAACGCCACTTATCGCATCACCTTCAAATCTTCTGCTGCGAAGGAACTACGCAAACTCGACAAGCAGACCCAGAAGCGCATCCTTACCGCAATCGATGCCTTAGCACTCGATCCCCGGCCTAGCGGGGTGAAGAAGCTACGTGCTGAGTTTGACCAGTACCGCATCCGCGTCGGGCATTACCGCGTCGTATATGAGATTGCGGACGGTGAGCTCCATATTCTTGTGCTGCGCATCGCGCACCGCAGGCATGTCTACCGAAACTAGCGCCCATGCTGATAGGCGTCGAAGCCTCCGGAACCACTCAAGCGTGCGACCTACATGACGCTCAATGCTCAGGATCAGCCCAACCCAGCCCGTTCGGCCAGCACCTGGGCCGTCACCGAGCGAGAATCCGGCTCCGTCCCCTGCTGGGCAACTGCCGTCGGCGTCCCGGTGGCCAGGATCTGGCCGCCTTCGTCCCCGGCGCCTGGGCCGACGTCGATAATGTGGTCGGCCTGCGCGACCACCCGGAGGTCGTGCTCGACGACGACCACTGTGGCGCCGTCGTCGACAAGGTGGCGCAGCTGGGCGAGCAACAGATCAACATCCGCCGGGTGCAGCCCCGTCGTCGGCTCGTCCAGGAGGTACAGGCTGTGCTTGCGGCTGGAGCCGCGCTGCATCTCGGAGGCCAGCTTGATGCGCTGCGCCTCCCCGCCCGAAAGCTCCGGGGACCCCTGCCCCAGCCGCAGATAGCCCAGGCCGAGCGCGTGCAAGAATTCGACAGAGCGCAGCACCTTCGGCTCCTCCGCGAAGACCTCCAGCGCCTCGTCCACGGTCAGGGCCAAGATATCCGCGATGCTGCGACCGTTCCACTGCACCTCAAGGATCTCCGGTTTGTAGCGCTTGCCGTGGCAGGCCGGGCAGGTGGTGTACGTGCCCGGCAGGAACACCAGCTCGACCTCGATGCTGCCCGCACCGTCGCACTCCGGGCAGCGGCCCTTCGTCGTGTTATAGGAAAAGTCCGACACCGACATGCCCCGCCGCTTGGCCTCTGGGGTCGCAGCGAAGAGCTTGCGGACGTGATCGAACAGCCCCGTGTAGGTGGCCACGGTGGAACGCACCGTGCGCCCAATCGGCTTCTGAGTGATGTGCACCAACCGGCGGATCTTATCGACGCCCTCTACGCTGTCCACCCTGAAATCCTCAGAGGGATCGGATCCTGCCGCCAGCTCAGCATCCGCATCCTGGTCCGAGGCCTCGTCGGCGCCGACCACCTGCTTTGCTGAGCGGGACACCACGTCGGCAAGTACCCCGATGACCAGGGTGGATTTGCCGGAACCGGATACTCCCGTGACGGCAGTGAGCGCCCCGAGCGGGAAGTCCACGTCGGCGCCGTCGAAGGCGCGTGCGTGCACGCCGCGCAGGCTGATGGAGTCACCGGTGCCTGCAGGGGTGTCCGTCAGTTCGGGGAAACCCTCGTTCAGGGCGATCGCCGTGGGCGAGCCCAACTGCTCGGCGTTGACGCGGAACTGGTCAATAGGCCCAGAGAACACCAGCTCCCCGCCGCGCTCCCCTGCACGCGGGCCGATATCCACGATCCAATCGCACCCCGCCACGAGCGACATGTCGTGCTCCACCAGCAGCACCGAATTGCCAGCGTCAATGAAGCGCTGGAGCAGCTCGGAGACCGCCTTGCGCTCCACCACGTGCAAGCCCGCCGAGGGTTCATCCAGCACATAGGTTGTGCCGAACAGGCTCGAGTTCAACTGAGATGCCAGCCGCAGGCGCTGATGCTCGCCGGCAGACAAGGTCCGTGCCGGGCGGGAAAGGCTTAAGTGTCCCAGTCCCAGCTCATTCGCCGCGCGCACCGTGGGCAGCACCTGATCCAGCAGCAGCTCTTCGGCCTCGTCGTGCTCGTTCCACTGCTGCTCCGTGATGCCGCCCAGGCGGTGGAGGCGCTCCTCCAGCACAGCCAGCACGTCCTTCAACGCCAAGTCGTTGAACTCGTCGATGGCGTAGCTGGCGTAGGTGACCTGCAAGGTATCCGGCTGGAAACCGCGGCCCTGGCACGTCGGGCACGTCGATGAATGCATGAAGGACAGCACCCGACGACGGTTCTTATCCGACTCAGTCTCCGCCAACGTGTCCGTGAGGTACGTGGCAACCGAGCGCCACTTGCCTTTATACGACCCATGAACCGCGTTTTCGTCCCGCACCGGGTGGACGGTGACCACCGGCTGTTCGTCCGTAAACAGGATCCAGTCGCGGTCCTTCTGCGGAATGTCCCGCCACGGGACGTCCAGCGGGTAGCCGAGGGTGCCCAGGATGTCCCGGAAGTTCTTCCCCAACCACGCCCCCGGCCATGCGGCGATCGCGCCGTCCCAGATGGACAGGCTGGGATCCGGCACCATCGACTCCTCCGTCGGATGGTGCACGGTACCAGTGCCCTGGCACTCGGGGCACATGCCGGCCGTGGTGTTGGGAGAGAAGGCGTCGGAGTCGAGCCTGCCGTATTCCAGCCGCTCGCGCATGCCGTCCGGGTAGCTGCCGGAGCGGGAAAAGAGCAGCCGGATACTATTCGACATATTCGAGATCGTGCCCACGGAAGAGCGCGCTCCACCCAGGGTGGTGGACTGCTGCAGCGCCACTGTCGGCGGCAGCCCCGCGACCGAGCCGACGCGCGGGTTGACCGCGCCACCGATCAGACGCCGCGCAAACGGCGAGACGGACTCCAGGTAGCGGCGCTGTGCCTCCCCATGAATCGTGCCGAAGGCCAGACTGGACTTGCCCGACCCCGACACACCGGTGACCGCCACGAGGGTATCCCGAGGCAGGTCGACGTCGATGTGTTTCAGGTTGTGCAGGTGCGCATCACGCACCCGAATCATTGGATCGTGACCCGCACGCGCCGAAACGTGCGCAGCCGGGGACTCGGACGTGGAGTGAATCATGGTGGCCACCCTACCGTGTGGGCTGCTCCCCTATCTGGCGAGGTAGCTGATCGCTTTGGACGCGGCCCGGGACGATCTTCCAGGTATAACAGCCTCTTCGGAAAACCTCCGCCGAAGCAATCACTGGCCATATAAAGAAAAGTCGCAAATCTTTGCGATAGAAAACACGCTGAGATACCCCTCTGACCAGCGCTGACTCAAACACAGAATGCCAATATGCCGTCCCGTCAGCATAACTCCATGCCGTCATGTCGGCATGCCTGCATAGCATTACCCAAAAAGTAGAAGGGAGTAACGATGACCACACCACAGATTCAATTTCACGGTTACCCGAAGCGACCAGTACCAGACATCCTGGGAGGATCGGATTGGGACGTTCCGATGGTCGATCGCGACAGCGACTCGATCTTTCTGCTCGTGGAGTACCTGAAGATAACCGATCCGGAGAACGCGAACGAGCCGACCGCGTACAAGATGGTGTCCCAACTCAACCAGGAGCACACAGAATTGGAGCGCAAAGCGATCGACGTACTGCGCTCGACACCGGGCATTCAACAGGACAAGGATCAATCCCTGTACCGAATAATGTTCCAGTTTTTGCAGTACCAAGTAGGACAGCTCGTGATTAAAGCCTTGGAAGCGACGGGAAGGAACGCAACGAGGCTGGTAGGAATGATGCGCTGGCACAATCCAGGGATCGCACCAGCAGAAACGAACGACGCAGTGATGAAGACTACCGTGGAGGAAGCACTGAAAACGTTGGGCAAAGACCACAGCCCGCAGGCTGTCGAGGAACTTTGGCGGCAGCTGAACCAACAGGTCGATCTGTTGTCGCAGACTCGGAGAGCGCAGCGATTAGCGGGATGGGCGAAGGACATCCAGAGCCTTCCGGACAGCAGCGACGAGATGAAACGAATCTTCCTGCAGGATCAGAACGAAGCCGCCTGGACGGTAATCGACCAACATCTGACGGAGCCGATCAACGCGCTGATGGAGCAGCAGGAAGAAGAGGATCCCTGGGCGGTGGACTGGGACAGTTAAGCGGGGTTGTCGATACCGCAACTCGTTCTGGCACACCGGTTCGGTTTGACCGGTCAAGCTTGGAACGGGTTGCGTCCTCGCCGCGAGCGTGCGTCGAAGCCAACATTGAGGCAATACGTCCCGCGCAGCACGGAATACACGGTGCGCTCAATATCGTGTGCGCTCATGACTGCCCTGCTTCAAATTGCTCGAACGCGTGTTTTGCCTCAATAAGATGGATACGACGAACCGCCTCCTCAACGACTTCGCCTACAACGCTCCTAACATCGCCCGTGCCCAGGAGAGCGTTGACAGCATCAATCTGTTCATCCGTCACTTCGTCGTCGACACCCGCAGGAACCTGGTAATACTTGGCCAACAAGTACCTAGAAAGGTCTTCTGTCAACGCGTTCAATCGCTGAAACTGCGCTCCAAGGGTTTCCGGCCCCAAAAGCCGCACTGCTTGGTCAATGCCAAAGACCTGCCACCCGCTTGCATCCGCCTTGCTGTCATCTCCTCCCCATGTTGCCGCGCACTCGGCGATATGTGATACGAGCAATTCTTTGGTTCGGTGCTTAATCAGGCTCCATGCCCGTGGCGACACACCGTTAAAAGCCCTGCTCATTGACACAATGTGTTCATTAATCGTGGTTGTTTTCATCATGGCAATACTCCATCTGCGAATGCTTGTCTATATTTAGACGCTGGAGACCGCGTCTCGGTTCCCAACGCTATTGCTCGAAGATCGAGTGTGGGCGTAAGCGACATTTTGTGTGTATATGTCTATCTGGTTTCCCGGGATGGCCTCGGCCAACAACCAGATATGGTTTTCAAAACAGTTCCATTTGCCCGTTTTGAGAAATCAACACCGAATGACGTCTGGTGTGTGGTATGGAGTCTGCGGGCAGCACAGGAACCCCAGCGAGATCAAGGACTCTAAGGAACTAGAACCAGCCGCCTGTGCGTTGGGCGGTCGCATATAGCCAGGGGGACGAGCAAAGCCCTTGACGTGCACAATTCTGGTCACATAGAGGTATCGGGGGTTCCGGTCGACCTCATTGCATCGACCAACCCAGGTCAGCGCGATTTGGATGGTTTTGGGGCTATTTTGCCGATTTTGCGCTGACCTGCGTTGGTAAACCGGAGTAGGTCGACCGGAAGAAGTCAACGGGAAGAGGTCGACGGACCGAAAGAATTCGAAACCGGCATTGATCATCAGTGGAACCCCAGCTTAGGCGTGAGAAAAGGGTGGGCTGGACGCAGCTAAACACACACAAAATGTCCCTTATCGCGACACACCGTAAAAACACACAAAATGTCCCTTAAGCCCCTAACAGGATGTCGCCAGGGTCAGTGTCCAGCGACAGCGCTAAAACCGCTCTATTTCAGCGAAAATCGAAGAATTAGAGCGGTGTTTTTTGAAGCGTCCTGGGTTCAGATTCAGGTAACTCAAGGATGAGTGTGAATCCGGGGTTTGTGTCTTTGAGAAGGCCCTTTAGAAGCCTTCAAGTACTTCGTAGAGGGCGGTGGCTAGGGTTAGTCGCCGTCGCTAGCTGTGCTTGGCTGTTAATGTCATGTCGACCAACTGCAGGAAGCGTATAACGTAGTCTTTGACAAAGCCTGCGGTGCCTTCATTGAGATGGCCGGAGTCTTCGAAGAGGGTGGGGGATTGGCCAAGGAATACCTCGGGCTGACCAGGAAGCGGCATATCGAAGTAGGACAGGGCGAGCCGGAGGTTCTTCTGTGAACTGTAGCCGCCCATGCGGCCTACAGAGTGACTGATGATACCTGCGGGAAGGTTCTTCCAAGCCACATCCGAGTTGGGCTTGGAACCGATGTCCACTGCATTCTTGAGACAGGCAGGGATAGTACGGTTATTTTCCGGGGTAACAAAGAGGACGCCGCTCGAGTTCTTGATGGTGTCGCGGAAAGTGGTGTACTCAGCTGGAATGGGCTTGTCCGTGACCGAGGGGTCATCGTAGTCGAAGTCATAGAGCGGCAAGTCACGGATTTCAACGATGTCTGCCTGGTAGTTTTCAGGGATCATTGTGAGCACTTCGTGTGCAATCTTGCGCGCAAATGAGCCGCGGCGCAGGCTGCCGACGATAACACTAATGCGTGGGGTGGTCATAGGAAGTCCTTTCTTCTTAGTTGGGCGTAGGTACGTGCGATCAAGGGAGAAAAGGCTTGCAGCCAAAGGCAGGCGGTGGCCCGGCGGCGTGGGCGGCAGTAAGAAAGTTATCCACTTTGTCTTCTTCATGGCGGAAGTACAGTTCGATGAGTCCTAACAGTCCCCCGAGGACGGCCTCCCGTGCGGCGGACGTATCCAAAAGCCGCATGGCTGCTGGTTGGTTTCCTTCGCGGATGGCTTCAAACAGCGCGATGGTCTCAAGCCAGCTTCCTTGGTCTGGTCGTGGAAACGGTTTAGAAATCCCAGTCATCATCACTCGTTTCTTCAGCGGTGCCAATGACATAGGAGGAACCGGAGCCGGAGAAGAAGTCATGGTTTTCATCTGCTCCAGGTGCTAGGGCAGCGAGGATTTCCGGGTTCACTTCCGTTTCTTCAGGTGGGAAGTAGTCCGGGTAGCCCAAATTCATGAGCGCCTTATTGGCGTTATAGCGAACGAATACAGCTACATCATCCATGAGCCCCAACGGCTCATATAGCTCGCCGGAATAATCCAGCTCTAGGGCATAAAGCTCTTCGAGCAAGGAAATAGTGAAATCATGCATCTCCTGTTGCCGTTGTGGAGCAGACGTTTCCAGTCCGCGCTGGTACTTGTAGCCTGAGTAGTAACCGTGCACTGCCTTGTCACGCAGAATGAGGCGAATCATGTCTGCCGTATTTGTCAGGGTGGCGTGGACGGAAAAATGCAGGGGAAGATAGAAACCCGCGTAGAGAAGCAGCGAGGAAAGCAGCGTCGATGACACTTTGCGCTTGAGTGGATCGGGTCCAAAATAATGAGTGAGCACTTTTTTGGCGCGTGCCTGGAGAAGGTCATTATTCACCGCCCAGCGGTATGCCTCATCAATTTCTTTCGTACTGCTCAAAGTAGAAAACACTGAAGAGTAAGAACGGGCATGGACTGATTGCATGAAGGCGATGTTGGTATACACGGCCTCCTCGTGCTCGGTGCGGGCATCTTGGATCTGACAGATTTCGCCCACAGTGGCCTGGACGGTGTCCAGGGTGGTGAGTCCCGTGAACACCCGCATGGTGAGGTTGCGTTCCTCCGGTGTCATCCTCTGCCACGCCGGGAGATCGTTTGAAAGTGGAACCTTTTCTGGCAACCAAAAGTTGGCGGTGAGGCGGTTCCACACTTCAAGATCCTTCTCATCGCTCACCCGATTCCAATTGATGGCGCGGATGCGGGCTGAAGGGTCATGCCGGTAACTTGGCGGCGTAACTGAGATGCTGGTTAGCTCAGCAGTGTTTGATGTTGAAGACATAGCTTCTTTCTTTCTTGATGGATGGTTGTGAATGAAGGAAGGACCGTGTTCCTACAGAGCACAGGAAACGCAGCCTTCGACCTCGGTTCCCTGGAGTGCAGGTTGGCGTAAACGGATGTAGTACAAGGTCTTGATTCCGGCTTTCCAGGCATAGATTTGTGCCTTGTTGATGTCCCGCGTAGTGGTGTCAGCGGTGAAGAACAAAGTCAGGGAAAGCCCTTGGTCCACGTGTTGGGTGGCCATAGCGTAGGTGTCGATGATTTTTTTGTACCCCACGGTGTAGGAGTCATCGAAATACTCCAAGTTGTCGTTGGTCATTTCCGGTGCGGGGTAGTACACGCGCCCCAAGCGGCCTTCCTTGCGTATTTCAATCTTGGAGGCAATCGGGTGTATGGACGCGGTGGAGTCATTGATGTAGGAAATTGATCCAGTGGGTGGAACTGCCTGCAAGTAGGCGTTGTAGATGCCGTCTTGCATCACTTGGTTCTTGAGCCGTAGCCAATCCTCGCGTTGAGGAATCTGCACGCCAGCCTCATGGAATAGCTGTTTTACGTGGTCAGTGGCCGGCGCCCAGTCTTGGTCGATGTACTTGTCGAAGTAGACGCCAGTGGCATAGGTGGATTCTTCAAAGCCAGTGAATCGTTGACCTTTCTCAACCGCTAGCGCATGGGATGCACGGAGCGCATGATAGGTCACGGTCAGGAAATAGATATTTGTAAAGTCCAGTGCTTCGGCGCAGCCATAAGGAATACGCTTGGAAGCCAGGAAACCGTGGAGATTCATTTGGCCCAACCCGATGGCATGCATGGATGCATTACCGTGAGCGATGGAAGGAACAGCTTCGATATTTGTTAGGTCTGAGACCTTCGTGAGAGCGCGCACCGCGGTTTCAACAGTTTCCCCAAAGTCCGGTGATTCAAAAGCTTTAGCGATGTTGAGCGACCCTAGATTGCAGGAAATGTCCTGGCCAACGGTGGTGTAGTTACCTGAGGCGCCGTAGGTGGATGGCGTGTTGACCTGGAGGATCTCACTACACAGATTGGACATATTGATATGTCCTTTGAGGGGATTAGCGCGGTTGACCGTATCCTCAAAGAGTATGTAGGGGTATCCAGATTCAAACTGAAGCTCAGCCAGCGTGGTGAAAAACTCGCGGGCCTTGATAGTCGTATGAGAAATTCGCGGATTGGAAACCAGCTCGTCGTAATACTCGGTGATAGACATGTCAGACATGGCTACGCCGTACTCGCGAGCGATGTCATACGGGCTAAAAAGATGCATATCCTTGTTCTCTTTGGCCAGCTGGAAGGTTATATCTGGAATAACAACTCCCAGCGAAAGAGTCTTAATGCGGACTTTCTCATCGGCATTTTCCCGCTTGGTATCCAGGAAACGAAGAATATCTGGATGGTGCGCATGTAGGTAGACGGCTCCAGCGCCCTGTCGAGCGCCCAATTGGTTGGCATAGCTGAAGCTATCTTCCAGAATTTTCATAACTGGGACTACGCCGGAAGCTTGGTTCTCAATCCTTTTGATTGGGGCTCCGGATTCGCGCAGATTGCTCAGTAACAAGGCCACACCACCGCCGCGTTTTGAAAGCTGCAGTGCAGAGTTCACGCTGCGGCCAATGCTTTCCAAATTGTCTTCGATGCGAAGGAGGAAGCAGGAGACCATTTCGCCACGCTGGGCTTTTCCTGCGTTGAGAAAAGTAGGGGTGGCGGGCTGGAAGCGTCCGGTCATGATGTCATCCACCAGCTTCTCCGCAAGCTCTTCATCGCCCTGTGCAAGGTACAAAGCTGTGGTGGCGACGCGTTCTTCGTAGCCTTCCAGAAATCGCGAGCCATCAAAGGTTTTCAGTGCGTATGAAGTAAAGAACTTAAATGCGCCGAGGAAAGTGCGGAACTGATGCTTGGCTCGGTGGGCTCTGTCGTACATAGTGCACAGAAAATCGTCATCATAAAGCTCAAGGAATTCCCGCTCGTAGTATTCGTTATCAACCAACCACTCCAAGCGCTGCTTGGTGGATTCAAACTGATGCATGCGGGGAGTGACATGGTGCGCTAAAAAGTCTTGTGTTGCCTCAATGTCCTTGTCGAACTGGATTCTTCCCGAATCGTCGAATAGGTTCAGCTGCGCGTTGAGTGCATGGTAGCTCTTGCGCTTACCGACACCGCCGGCATCGTCTGCTGAAGCGGTGCGGGGCGTAGGGCCAATGGGCTGTGTGGGGGTGGCCTTAAGTGGCGGCATTGTGGTTTCCAATCTGTGTGTTGCGGATGTGGTCTTCATTTTGTGGGAAATCAATGGGGTGTAATTGTTAGTTGCTTTGCTGCTCCCAAAACTTGTGAAGGCCCTGCTTTACAGCGGCAACGTCCTTCTGCGTGCCGAGTAGCTCGAAGTGATACAGCTCTGGAACGTGGCACTTAGCGGAAATGATGCGGCCGGCGACGCAGTAAGCGCTTCCGAAGTTGGTATTGCCTGAGGTAATCACGCCCCGGATAAAGGAACGGTTGATTGGGTCATTGAGGAAGTCGATGACCTGTTTGGGGACTGCGCGTTTGAGCGAGCCACCGCCGTAGGTTGGAACGATGAGTACGTACGGGTGTGAAACCTGGATCATTCCGGTTTTCTTGGGCCGCAGTGGAATGCGCACTGCGGGTCTATCTAAGCGTTCGACGAATCTTTTTGTGTTTTCAGAAACGCTAGAAAAGTACACCAAATCTGGTGAGTCTGACATGACAATCCTGCTCATCCTGGCCTTAGCCATAAGTGGGATAGGTGATGATCGAAAAGATTAACTACGTACTACCGTAGTTGCAAACTACGCCGCACCGTAGTTTTTAAAAGGGCAGGTAGGGACAGGATTAATGAGAAAGGGAAAGACTACAGGCTGTGGTGTGCTACAAACACTGCGTCCGTAGCTGGGCGCCCAAGTACTACCCACTGAGTACTGTCGGCTACCTGTACTTCGAGCGATTCTGAAAAGGGCGTTCCTTCGCGCGTGGTAAGAACAGCCCCAATGACGATGCCTTGCTCTTTGAGGAAGGCCAGCAGTTGTGGGTCGGAATCAGAAATGCGTTCCACGGTCACCTGCGGTTGTGCGCCGCTGTCGGTGAGACGGTGCGCACTGGGGATAGTGACCTGTCCATCAACCGTAGGGATAGGGTCGCCGTGTGGATCCCTAGTGGGGTAATTGAGGAACTTATCCACGCGCTCTATGAGCATGTCAGACACCGCGTGTTCAAGATTTTCGGCTTCATCATGGACCTCGTCCCACGTATAATCCAATGCTTGAACCAAAAAAGACTCAAGCAATCGGTGGCGGCGCACCATGACCAATGCGTACTGCCTGCCAAGTTCGGTTAACTCCACAGAGCCATAGGGCGTGTGTGACACGAGCCCTTGCTTCGACATTTTGCGCACTGCATCGGAGACCGAGGAGAGCTTGAGTCCCAGCTGTTTCGCTATAAGTGTGGCGGTAACGGGCTCGGATGACCATTCCTTTAGCCCCCAGATAGCTTTCAAATAGTTCTGGGTACTGGTGGACAGCTCAGAAACAGACATGAGTAAATGTTAACCCAGCTTCCGTATGCGCCTTAGGCGCTGTGCCCCAACGCTCATAGCGAACAGAGGCCAAGTTTGAGAGGAATGCCGGTAAGGTGGGGCCAGTTAAAGCATTCTTCACTTGAAGGAGAACCACTAATGTCTGAGAAGATTTCAATGAACTTGAAGTGCGCCAGCGTAGTGCGTAATGGAATGGCTAGTACACAGTGCAGTAAAACAGCGCATGTAATGGCTCATGTAATGCACTGTGTAGAGACAGAGCGTCTGGAGCAGGAGTATCAGCGCTCCCGTACTGGACGGCGACGGCGTTATGCGTGGTCTGTGCTGAAAAAATAACCCCGCAGGTTTCCCTGCGGGGTGTTGTTGCAACTAGAACGGCACTTCTTCAGAGTCATTAGCAGCAGCGTTATCTGCGCTGTTCTCGCGGCGTGCTGCTCGTGCCTCAGACTCCTTCTTGGAGTCGATCAGCTGCACAGTGTCGATGCGCGCTACCAGCGGATAGTGCTTGTTGCCGTCCTTATCGGTGTAGTTGTCAGTCTTCAGCGAGTAGCTCACTGCAACGCGATCACCAGCGCCGATGCATCCGAAGACGCCGAGGTTCTTGGCGTCAGCCACGTAGCCAGTGAGTTCGACAATCTCTGATTCCACCTTGCCTGTGGACTTGTTCTTGAACGTATTACGTGCGTAGACGTTGAGCTTCACCGTCGCACCGCCGTTTGCGTGCTCAAAGATCTTCGGCTCGCGTGCTGCGTTGCCAACGATGGTGCCATTGTTAAACGGGTTGGACATTGTGATTTCTCCTTATATGAGTGAGTGTGTGATTGTCTTTCAATTGTGTGTTTGAGCAGCGGCTTTGCTGCTGCTGTAAGTGCTGTTACAGCACTGCCCAGGGCAGATGTGCCCCTGCTGCTTCCAGGTCGCGTAGCTCTTGTGCGGCACCCGGATCGGCGTCTTCGCCATCCATGCCGTCAGACATGAGGTAGAGCAGCTCTAGGTCTTCGTGGGTGTAGTGGTACATGGCGTGCCTCCGTGTCGTGGATTGATTCTCAATCCGTTCTTTGAGACAGCTCTGCTGTCTAGAGACCTCTCCCCTGCTCGGTGGAGATTTCCTTCTTCCCTGGTCACGGCGTGGGTAGAAAAGAAAAACCCCGCTACAGCAACTGCTGCAACGGGGTGTGAAGTACTAGTTTTCGAACAACTGCACGCGAGCCTGAGCACCGCCCTCGTGAACCACTTCTGCGAGACGACTGCCCTCGCCAATGTCGATTAACTTCGCCACCAGCGACGGGAACGTCTCTTTGCTGCTGATCTCGGTGGCCCTGTGTGCGGCAACGCCAGCCAGACCCGTCTGGCCGGTTGCCTGGGCCAGCACGGCGACAGTGGCCGTAAGCTGTGCCCTCATCCCAGGCCAGTGAGCCGGTACAGCGCGCATCACCTGCTCAGCGAACTTGAGACCTGCTTGTGGCTCCTCAAGCAGCGCAGCAAGCAATGGATCACGCAAGCGCGGTGTCGTGAAGCACTTCAGCGCAGATCGGATAGCACGCGCACTCGGCTGCGTCATCCCCGCCGCTGCCTGCTCGTACTCACGCTGCAGTACGTCTCGGAAGATGGGTGGAACATACGCCAGCGCGTCTTCGATGATGTCTTCATGCTCTGCGGCGTCGATGTCGTGCTCGGTGCTGTTCAGCCTGTTCTCAATCTCTTCACGCGAGAGCGCTGGGAGATCGCCGGTCTGCTCAAGCAACTGCTGTAGCGCTGCTGAGGCGTGGATGTTGCTGATTCTGCCCGCCTGTGGCTCACATGAGTTTGGGTGCAAGTACATCGCACACCAGGCAGTACCAGCGGTGATTTCTGACGTTTGAATGACCGCCAGTACCTCACTGCGCAGCGGGGAATCCTCGCTACAGAGGAAGTGCGCCGCTGCATCTGCTTCAACCATGTCGTCGGTGATGACGTACGCCGCAACAGCGTCGAGATCCAGCGTCTCAGTCCATGCTGCGAACTTCTCACGATCCTCGGTGAGCTGTTGGATCGCTCCGTCGAGATCAAGCCGGGCAAGTGGCCCGAGGCTCAGGCTGTGCGTGTCGCTGTCTTGTTTGAAAAACGCGAACACCAGCGAGTCCTGCGGGTAGAAGCCCAGGATGCCGGGGATGTTTGCGAGAATCTCGCCGTGAGAGGTAAGTGTCTGCGAATAGTTGGACATGAAACACTCCTTGCCAAATACGGGATGTGTAAGGTCAGTCCCGTATTTGGTCCCGGCTCTGCCGGGCGGTGTTACCACCGCCCGGCAGCACCCCAGCGTGCTCAGTGCGTCGCTAGTGCTCACCTGGTGCTTGCTTGCAGGACACAAGCACTAGCGGCGCAGCCTGTGCTTAAGCGTCTGCTTCGATACGCTCAATAGCGCGGTAAATCGTTGGCCTGGACACGTTGAACGTCCTCGCCACTGCACTCACGGACTTACCACCATCGATGAGTTCTTTTGCGACTTGTGCCTGTTCGTCGCTGAGCTTGGGCTTCGGCCCGGCTACCCTGCCCTGCGCACGGGCGTGAGCCACGCCTTCACGGGTGCGCTGAACAAGCAGGTCACGCTCCCACTCAGCCAAGCTGGCCATGACGTTGATAACCACTTTGTCGGTGGGCTTCGACGTGTCCAGCGCTGGCTCCAACACCTTGACGTTGATTTTGCGTGCAGCCAGGTCGGCGATGGTGTTCACGGTATCTGCGAGGCTGCGGCCGAGCCTGTCGAGGCGCGTAACAACGAGCGTGTCGTCGGGGCGCATGTATGCGAGAGCATCGTCGAGGCCAGGTCGCTGCCAGTTGGTGCCGGAGATGGTGTCTGAGTAGATGTGGTCCGGGTCGCAGCCAGCGTCGATGAGCGCCTCGCGCTGGGTATCAAGTGACTGCCCCTGCTTGGACGTTGAGACACGGGCGTAGCCGATGAGCATGGTTAATCACCGACTTTAAGCGTTGCCCTTGGCACGGTTGTGCGACTTGCAGAGCAGCTCACAGTTGCTCTCCTCGGTCGATCCACCCTTGGACCACGCAGTGACGTGATCAGCGTCCATTTCTTTAAGCGCCCAGATCTTTGCTTTCTTCTCATCGTGACCGATAGCGCAATACGAGCAGTTGGAGACACCCTTCTGTTTTGCAGCATCAGTCTGGCGCTTGTAGACGCGCTTCTTCACCGCTTCAGTGAAGACACGTACGTTAAGTAGTTTGGTGTCTGTCTTGCCGCCAAGCAGGTACTCGTAGATACCCTTCTTGGACTGAATTTGCGGGTCAGACAGCAGCTCCTTTGCAGCAGCCGTCATCTCAGTCGCGTTGTAGCCCTGGCCGCCGTACTGCTCATACAGAGTGTTCCATTCGATGCCTCGCATGGACGTGTCTGTCATTTTGAACACACTTGCTGCCCAGTCGATAACTGCAGTGAAGTAAGTCTGTAGTTCGTTGCAGTTATCGTCTTCACGGTGCTTTGCCATGTAGCTGTCGATGGTGGTGCCTTCACGCTGAGCGATCCAGTCAAGGGCTACCTCAAGCACCTCCTGGCGAGCAGGGTCGCCTTTTACGAAGTTCGACCATTTCGACATGACCGCAGAGCCGGAGTTGGAAAAGACCTTCTTAGCAGCATCAACGAATGGGCCAGAGTACACGGCGTTACGCAGCTCTTGGGCTGTCAGCGGCACACCAACGATGTTGATGGTCTTGAACCACTCCTTGATCTCAGACTCAGTGCCATTGCAGTCGTAGATAAGCAGCTCAGTCTCAAGGATCTGCTCTTGCTGGTGCTCACTCAGCGACGAGAAGTACTGTTCGTTGCCGTCGGTATCTTTGACGACGAACAAGTCCTTGAAGAAACGGCCGATAGAGGTAATACGCTGCTGGCCGTCAAGGATCTCGAACTTGTCTTCGTCCTGCTTGGGCTGGTTGAAGTAAATCAGCCCCAGCGGATAGCCCTTGAGCAGCGAGTCAATGACGGCAACATCTTTCTTACCGTCGTTGTAGATGTAGTTGCGCTGGTACTCAGGCTGGATGGTGAGGTTGCCAGCCAAACCGTACAGACCTTTGCCTTCGAGTTCGTTGTAGTGGAATCCGTCAACGATGTCACGGATCTTGCGGGGGTTGAGTTTTGCTTCCATGGCTTAAGACTCCTTGACATTGGGGTTGCGGTGGCGGATAAGAACTCTGCAATACGGTTTAGTAAAGAATTGTCCGTCGACCTCGTAGTACGTCACGTCTTGAGGCTCTGTGTCATGCGGTATGGCGGCACCGTCATTAAGCTTGCCCACCCGAGATCTAACGCCGTTCTTGCTGACCTGAATCTGGGTTGGATAGTTCTTGAGCTTCAACCCCGAATGATCGTCCCATGCCTGCGTGATCCCAAGGATTTCAAACTGGTCTGGGCTGTACTTATCGAGGAACGAGATGGGAACACCCATCATGTCGTTGTAATCGTTGGGGATTGCTTTGGTCTCCGGTACTTCTATCGCGTCGTAATTGTCGTACTTTGGATACCTCACGTTTCGGACCGTCTTTGAACCGTAGATCAGGTTGTCCTCCATCGACATGAGCACGAGCTGTTCATGTCGGCGTCCATGCTCAATGTTGGTAAACCATCTAACACCCTTTACACGGACGAATTTATTCCCCTGTTCATCCACACGCTGACCTGCAGCGGTAAGCGGGTAACTTTCGGGTACACGAAATTCGCGATCACCACTTGAGATTGAGGGGCCGTACCAAACCTTGTTGTCTTTGAAAAGCGGGAATACCTCTTTATAGGTAACTGCGTTCATGTTCCCGATAACGGAGAACTGGACGTCGCCATCAATCAGCCACGCAAGGAACTCGCGGAATAGGGAGAACGGTGGGTTGGTGATAACGATGTCGGCTTCATCGCGGAGTTTCGTGACCTCTTCAGAACGGAAATCGCCGTCGCCTTCAAGATAATCCCACTGGAGGTCTTCTTTGTTAAGGCGCCCGTCATCGTTAAGGTCCTTGCCCTGTTCCATGACGTAAATGCGTCCCCGGAGCCAAGTGTCGTCTTCGTTGAACTTCTCGTCCTGGTCCTCACCAAGTGCGAAGTCCAGCAGCATCTGCCCCTTCTCAGTCACGGCTGGGTTTGATGCTGGCACATAAGACGTAGAGACCAGCTTCTTCAAGCCGAACTTCTCAAAGTTCAGTGCAAAGTACTTGGTGAAGTTACTTGCCCCGGGTCGTCACACGGCAGCAGAACTGTCTTACCTCTGAATACGTCGGGATCGTATTCGAGATAGGCTTGCATCTCGTTTTCAATGTCATTCCACTGCGTGTAGAACTCGTCCTTCTTGGCAGTCTTGGCTGTGCCTAAGTTAGTATTGCCGCCCATTGCCTACATCACCTTGTAGATTGATTCAGTCTTCATCCGGCAGTGAAGAATGAGAGAACCCGGGTGAAGCAAGGTTCTCAGATAGCGGAAGACCCCGGGGAGCAGGGGGGATTGCTCGACCCAGGGCCTTCGGACGCCTGCGGAGCAGGAACCCACCCCAGCGTCATCACGAAACTATCATTTGTACAAGCAGCGTGCAGGTCTTACGCGTTAGGGATGACTACTACGTCAGTCAATTTGTCGATTTTGCTGATGAGCTCTTCCTCAATTTTGTAGATCTGGCGGTATCTTTTTGCGAGAGCCTTTTGGCGGTCCAGGAGGTGTGCCCAATTGGATTACAAGTACCTACACACTTGATCGGTGCTGCACGTTTCAGGGTCCGGGTGTGCGGCGTCCTGTCTGAGGTCCGCGATAGTGTCGCGCAGCACGGAGAGCTGCGCGATCTGCTGCTCGATCTCAGCGAGGCGCATGTCAAGCAGGTCGCGCACGTGCTCGCAGGGCGCCTGGCCGCCGTCGCGGATGTCGAGGATCTGGCGGATCTGGGCGAGGGTCAGCCCGGCGGCCTGGCCCCGGTGGATGAACCCGACCCGACCCACGGCATCCTCGGCGTAGTCCCGATAGCCGGAGGCCAATCGCTCGGCCGGAGGGAGCAGCCCCGACTCCTCGTAGAACCGCAGGGTCTTGGTCGTGGTTCCGGTTGCTTCCGCAAGCTGTCCGATCCTCATGTTCGCCGATTCCCTTCCAATGGCCACCACACTTGACTTGACCTTCCATTGTACTGGAAGGTTCACAATGGTTCCATAGGAACTTTTGAACCACAGGGAAGAGACATCTGGAATGACAAACGAAAAGTTCGATCTGGCGATTATTGGTTCCGGCGGCGGAGCGTTTGCGGCCGCGATCCGGGCCACCGAGCTGGGCAAGCGCGTCGTGATGGTGGAGCGCGGCACCGTGGGCGGGACATGCGTGAACACGGGCTGCGTCCCGTCGAAGGCGCTCCTGGCTGCCGCGGAGGCCCGCCACGTGGCGTTGGATTCGGCCCGCTTCCCTGGGGTGGCGGCCTCGGCGGGCCCGGTGGACATGCCGGCCCTGATTCAGGGCAAGGCCGCGCTGGTTGAAAGCATGCGCACGGAGAAGTACGTCGATCTGGCCGCGGACTACGGGTGGACGATGATCTCGGGGGACGCGTCGTTCACCGGAACCCAGGACGCACCGCTGCTCCGGGTGATCTCCCCGGATGGTGCAGTGAGAACGATCGAGGCCGGGCACTACCTCGTGGCCACTGGCTCCGCACCCTACGTGCCCCCCGTTCCCGGACTGGCCGAGGCCGGGTACCTGACCTCGACGACGGCGATGGAACTGGACGAGGTGCCCGAATCAATGCTGATCCTGGGCGGAGGCTATGTTGCCCTGGAGATGGCACAGCTTTTCTCCCGGCTGGGCTCCCGGGTGACCATGCTGGTCCGTTCCCGGTTGGCCTCGCAGGAGGAACCGGAGGCGTCCAAGGCGTTAGCGGGGGTGTTCGCCGACGAGGGGATCCGGGTGGTCCGGCGGGCCATGGCCGACTCCGTGGCCTCCGGCCCGGACGGGGTCTCGGTGACGGCAAACGTGGCCGGGGGCGAGGAGGTGTTCCGCGCTTCCCACATCCTCGTGGCACTGGGCCGCCGCCCGGTGACCGAGGGACTGGACCTTGACGCCGTCGGGGTGAAGACCGGCGCATCCGGCGAGATCGTGGTCGATTCCCGCCTGGCCACGTCCAACCCGCGGGTTTGGGCCGCCGGGGACGCGACCGGCCATCGGGAGTTCGTTTACGTCGCAGCGGCCCACGGCGCCCTGGCCGTGGACAATGCGTTCACCGATGCCCTGGCCGAGGTCGACTACCGGCACCTGCCCCGGGTCACCTTCACCAGTCCCGCCATCGGGGCGGTCGGGATGACGGAAAAGGAAGCTGTCGCCGCCGGGATCAGCTGCGAGTGCCGGGTCCTCCCCCTGGAGTACGTGCCGCGAGCCGTGGTCAACCGCGACATCCGCGGCTTCATCAAGGTTGTCGCGGACCGCGACACCGGACGGATCCTGGGCCTCTCCGCGGTGGCCAAGGACGCCGGGGAAATCGCCGCCGCCGGCGTCTACATCCTCGAAGCGGGCATGACCACCGCGCAGGTCGCCGCCGCCTGGAGCCCCTACCTGACGATGGCCGAGGGCATCAGGATCGCCGCCAAGGCCTTCAACACCGACGTCTCCAAGCTCTCCTGCTGCGCCTGAGCTGCAGCCCCCACTACCGAAGCAAAGGAATGCCATGACCGCCACCGACCAGGCCCTCACCTATCTGTTGTCCCCCGCGCGCTCCGGAATAGACCCGGAATTGTTCGTGCCGCTGCTGCGGCTCCTGGCCGAGGGCGAGCCCGTCACGGTCGCCGAACTGGCCACCGCCAGTGGCCGGAGCGAAGACACGGTCCGGCAAGGACTGGCCGCCGTCCCGGACACCGAGTACGACGACGAGGGCCGCATCATCGGCCTGGCCCTGACGATGCGGCCCACCCCGCATCGCTTCACCCTGGCCGGGGAACAGCTCTACACCTGGTGCGCCCTGGACACTCTCTTCTTCCCGGCCCTGATCGGGAAGGCCGCAACCATTGAGTCGACCTCCCCGGGTAGCGGGACCCTCATCCGGGTGATGACGGGCGCGGACGGCACGGTGACCTCCGTACAGCCGGCCACCGCCGTCGTGTCCATCATCAGCCACCCGGGCACGGGGCCGGTGCGGTCATCGTTCTGCAACCAGGTCCACTATTTCGCCTCCCGCGAAGACGCCCAGCCGTGGTTGGATTCCCATCCCGACGGCGAAGTCCTGGACATCGAGGCGGCACACCGGGCCGGTGCCGCCATGGCCGCCGCCCTCCTCGCCGCGGCCGCCACGCGGGCCCCCGCGGCGCAGGACTCCTGCTGCTGAGCTTTAAAAGGACATGACATGACCCAGCACCCAGAACAGCCAGACACCGGCCATCAACCCGTCCGGCAGACCGGTCGCCCCGGGCGATACCACACACTGGCCGCAGGAATCGGCATAGCAGCGGCCATGATCCTGTGCTGCGCAGGACCCATCCTCATCGCCGCCGGAGCCCTCGGCGCGATCGCCGGATTCTTCTCAAATCCCCTCGTGTTACTCGCGGCCGCCACGGTGCTCCTGGCCGGGATCATCGCCGTCACCAGGCAGCGAAAACGCCGCAGGACCGACGACTGCTGCCCTCCCGCACCCCCCGAGCACCACCGCACCGACCACGGCACCGCCTGAGTCCCCATACCCATTTCTGGAAGGAACCACTAGACACCATGACATACCCGAGATCCCGCCGTTCTCTGTCCGTTCCCCGGCCCAGGCACCTCGCCTCCGCCCTGTTTCTGACAGCGGTCATGGCACTGACAACCGCCTGCGCCAGCTCACCGAGCGGCCCGTCGGCCGCGCCAGGCGGTTCGTCGCCCGACGCGGCCGGTGCCGTTGCTGTTACGGTCTCCGACATTGACGGCACTACCCGGACCATCCCGGACGGTAAGCCCGCAGCACTGTTCTTCTTCTCTGTCGGATGCGGTGAGTGTGTGGAAGGGGCCGATTCCCTGAACAAGGCCTCCACGGCCCTGGGAAGCTCGGCCGACTACCTCCTGGTGGACGTGGACCCCCGAGAACCGAAGGAGACCATCAACGGATTCCGCGATTACATCAAGGCCCCTGAGCTCCCTGCCGTCATCGACACCGGGGCCACACTGACCACCCGGTACAAGGTCACCTCCATAAGCACCCTGGTGGTGGTCGACGCGAAGGGTGACGTTACCTTCCGGGCCACCGACCCGTCTGCGGAAAAGATCCAAGAAGAACTCACCAAGGCCGGCGCCCAATGACAGCCCTGCTTGCCCTGGCCTTCGCCGCTGGAATGATTGCCCCGGTCAATCCCTGCGGTTTCGCCCTCCTGCCCGCCTGGATAGCCCAGACCATCGGGGACGCCCGGACGCGCCCGCTCGCGCTGCGTCTGGCCCACGGGCTCCGGGCCGGGCTCGCGCTCAGCTTCGGCTTCGCCGGGACCCTGGCAGCCTTCGGGCTGATCGTCAGCGCGGGCGCCAGGACCCTGATCAGCGCAGCGCCCTGGCTGGGAATGGCCACCGGGGTGATCCTTCTCCTGCTGGGCCTGGCCATGCTCACCGGACTCACACCACGGCTCCGTCTGCCGGCCTGGGCCACGAAACCCCGCACACAAGAAGCTGCAGGGGCAGGTCACAAAACCGGGCGCATGGTGGCCTTCGGGGTCGGATACGCCGCAGCATCCCTCGGCTGCACCCTCGGGGTGCTCCTGGCCGTGATCGCCCAAGCCCAGGCCGTCGCCAGCTACGCCGGGCTGCTCGCGGTCTTCGCCGCCTACGCCGCAGGCTCGGCCACTGTCCTGATGCTCGTTTCGGCAGGCACGGCCATCGCCGGGGCCGCCCTCGGGCGAAGAATCACCGGCCTGGCCAAGCACAGCAACCGCATCGCCGCCTTCATCCTCACCATAACCGGCGCCTACCTCAGCTGGTATTGGTATCCCGCCGCCACCGGCGGAACCGCGCAGGCCAACAGCCTCGCCGTATGGTCAGCCGCCGCCAGCGCCTGGATCAGCGACAACAGCACCCTGATCGCAGCCCTCGCCGCAGCCGTGGTGCTCGCATCGGCATTGGCCGCCCTCAACCGGCGCAGGAGACTGCGCATCAGACAGGGAACGCCGCCCACAGGCGAGGGCCCCGGGCAAAGCGGGGAACCCGACTGCTGCACACCAACTCCGGACAACAACTCGACCGAGGACCGGCCAGGCACGATCCCGTAGCTGGCCGAGGACTCCCAAAAAGCAAGGGGGAGAGGGAACCTTGCCCATCTTCTGGCAAACGAGGCGCCCGTCTATCAGGACAGGTTGGTACAGCGGCATCAGGCCGGAAGTCAATTCGTGCAGAGGACTTCGGGCAATCCGTCAGGAGCCCTCTGTGCCGCCCCATTACGAGATAAATAGGCAGACCCCCGAACTGCCGGCTCCCGTGGCGTTCCTTCGTTGCCGCCGTCCTCGCAATCAGTAAGCAATGCACCGAAAACCTGCGCCGCGTCGTTGGAGCGTCGCAGTTCCGTTTGGTGCAGGATTTTGCCCCCCAGTGCACCAGCTAGTGCACCAAATGGCGATCCGATCACAAAATGAAGAAGACCCCTACCAGCATCTGCACTGGTAGGGGTCTCATCTTAGTAGCGGGGCAGGATTCGAACCTACGACCTCTGGGTTCTCACCCTCAAGTTCGAGCCACCTGCAGTTATTACCCTTTTACCTGCTGATTAGAGAGGTATAAGCATACTGGGCCTTACTGCGCCTTACCGCGGATTACCGACTCTTAAGTCCCGTTTTGAGTCCCACTTTCTTCACCGAGATTCAAGGCTCCCCGCATAGCGTCGACATCAGTCCAATCCGTGTAGTTGCGCGCGTTCACGTCGACGTCAAGCGCACTGACGAAGCAATTATTTATATCCAATCGTGGGCTAAAGACGAGCTGGATAAGGATAACCCGGCCGATGTAGCTCGGGCTAATGCGGCTGGCTCAGAGCTGGCGATGCGGCTGACGCAGGGCACGGGAGTTCCGTTTACCGTGGCTACGCACACCGACAGTAAAAGCGGCTGTGTCCACAACCATATCGTCTTTGCCAACCACGATACGCAGACAAAGAAGGCTGCACCTCGGGATATGCGCAACTGGTACAAGCTGCGCAATATCAACGACGAGCTGATGCGCGATTTGGGGATGCGTGTCCTGGAGCGAGAGCCGGAAATATCGCTGCTTCCTGCTGAGCGCAGGGCACGCAAGGAGGGCAAGTCCACAGACTCGACGGGCCTGGGCGTGGATGAGCTGACCGCAGCCACGTGGGCTGATTTTGCCCGCAAGCGCATGGATGAGCTGTGCGCGGATAAACAGGTGGCAGATGCTGACGACCCACTGGCGAAGGCAGTAGAGATTGCTGGCAAATACAACCTGTCTCTAAAAGTGCAGCCCAACTCAAAAACCGAGGGTGAGTCGCTAACCGTGGCCCTGGTCGACGACGACGGCGAGGATGCCTACTTCACGAACACCACGAAGGCCGGACGTACTCGAAAGCGTAAAGCAGCTAAAGCTGGCTCAAAATTGGGCCGCAGCTACTCGCTAGAGGGTGTGACCGAACGCGTTAACGAGGCCCAATCAGCCCTTCTTGCGCGGCAGCTTGCAGCACTTCAAGCCAATTCAACCGATGACGACCTGGAGGCGAAATACGGCTCCAGCCTTCTCGATGACGAGGAGGAAGAAAACTATAACAACCAGGAGGTATTCAATCATGGTGTCAGTGACCGAGATGACGAAGCTAGCCCAAGCAGCGGCGAAAGGCAAGATGGACAGCGTCTTGAAGGTTCTCAGCCCACGCCTGGACAAGGCGGAGAAGGCTATCAAGACGCTGCAGGAGAAACTGAAGAGTCTGCCGGAGAATACAGGGGACATTCTCAGTTCTCTGCCCAGCGACTTCTCGACGAGGTTGACGCAAGCGGAAAGCGAATTAAGGAACGTAAAAAGCAATCTCGCCGCAAACAAGAACTACGTGAGCAGCAGTCACTTCCAAGTAACGATGATGGAAGTGCAGCAGATGATCACCGGGCTGATAAGGAACATCGAGGATCTGCCCAACGGCCTGGAGGGGGTAAAAGGGTACCTAATCGAGATAAGCGAGCAGATGTCGCGTCTGACAAGGATGCAACAGCTGGTACTCAAAGCAGCCGAAAGCCCCATCCATCTCGACAAGGATTCCAGCCAAGCAGTAGCCCAGAGCCTGAACGCTCAGATGACTTCGAGCCTGACTTCTAGCCTGGAACCGCTGGTAGAAGTAGCTGTATCTGAGGCAATGTCGAAAGAGTCCGAAAGCCTGCACAAGGCAGCAGAAGCATCTAAGAAGGCTCGCAGCGCCCTGCTCCAGGAGAAGGAGTCCAACGAAAAGCTGCTGGAGAAGATACGTGCAGAGCGCAAAAAGTACAACGACGACATGGAAAAGTCGAACACGAACTTTATTAAGGCCTGCATGTCTGCCTCGTGGATTGCAGCCAGTGTTCTCTTCGTTGCTATCGCACTCGTTGCTGTCGGAGCCTTGGGGAACGGGCTGCTAAGTATGCTCGGCATACCCGACGGCGTGTCTGCCTTGTGGGGTCACGTCCAGGAGGCCAACGGCATCGGCCCAACACTGGGCTGGTTGGCGTTAACACTTATCGTCATAGGGGTTCTTATAGCGCTTATGACCTGGATGTTGTCCCAGGCTGCGCCGGGTATTGCTCACTTAGTCGAGGAATACCGTCGCAATCACCCGAGGAAAGAAACGAACCACTAACTAGAACACGTGCACCGTAAAAAGTAAAAATCCCCACAACACAGCGTAGCGGTTAACCGCTACGCTTCTTTTATGCTCTTCCTATGCCCCAACTTTGCAACAGCACCAATAAACTGGCGCCCCGGTTATAAGTTGGGGCGCCAAGTCGATGTGCTCGAGTCGGGGGATGTTAGTGGCCGGTGCCAAGCCGGCCAGACAGGCGGTTCAGCCGGTCCTGACTGGGACCGTCGAGCCCGATAATGGACACGGTTTTGCCTCTGTCCTGGAACTTCTGCGTAATCGCGTCAAAGGTCGCGACCGTGGAGGCATCCCAGATCTCCGCCTCAGTGAGATCAATAGTGATATGACGGGCAGAATCGGTGTAATCAAAGCGATAAACCAGGTCATTGCTTGATGCCCAAAACAACTGGCCATGCACCCGGTAGGTACGAGTATCAATCTCGCCATCGCCGTCGCCGTCGATCTCGGAGACCTTTTCAATGGAAGCGATATGTGCCATCCGACGGGCGAACATGATCATCGCGGTGACCACACCCAACACCACACCAATGGCCAGGTTGCTGGTGGCTAGGGTGGCAATAATCGTCACGGCCATAACAATGGTCTCAGAGACCGGCATGAGTTTAAGGGTGCGTGGATGCACCGAGTGCCAGTCGATGGTGCCGACCGAGACCATGATCATGATTGCCACCAGCGCAGCCATCGGGATCATGCCAACGATGTCGCCCAGTGCCAGGACCAGGACCAGCAGGAACACACCGGCTAACAGGGTGGATAGGCGGGTACGTGCCCCGGATTCGCGGACGTTGATCATGGTTTGACCGATCATCGCGCAGCCACCCATGCCGCCGAAGAGACCGGAGGCAATATTAGCCACCCCCTGTCCCCAGGATTCACGAGTTTTATCGGAATGAGTGTCGGTGATGTCATCGACGAGCTTGGCGGTCATCAACGATTCCATGAGACCGACCACGGCCATGGCCAGGGCATAAGGCGCGATGATCTGCAGGGTCTCCAACGTCCACGGCACGTTCGGAATAAACAGGGACGGTAAGGTCTCCGGCATCTTGCCCATGTCCGAGACCGTCGGGACAGTCAAACCGGCGGCAATGACCAAACCGGTGAGCACGATAATCGTGACCAGCGGGGCGGGGATCACACTGGTGAGCTTGGGGAAGAAAATCATGATCACCACACCCAAGCCGACGAGTGGGTAGACTATCCAAGGCACATCAATGAGGTGTTCGAGTTGGGCGGTGAAAATCATAATGCCCAGTGCATTGACGAAACCCAGCATCACCGATCGGGGGATAAAACGCTGAAGTTTCGCCACACCGAGGGCGCCGAGCACGATTTGTAGGACACCGCCCAACAGGACGGTGGCGATGAAATAATCCATCCCGTAACCACGCGCCACAGGAGCAATGACTAGGGCAATAGCCCCGGTGGCGCCGGTGATCATTGCCGGGCGGCCACCGGTAAAGGCGATCGCAATGGCCATGACTACCGAGGAAAACAGACCCATGGCTGGGTCAACACCGGCAAGGATGGAAAAGGCAATGGCCTCAGGGATCAGCGCCAGGGATACCGCCAGTCCGGCCAGAATCTCTATACGGATACGGGCGGGGGAAGAAAATGCGTAACGGAAGGATGCGATGATCCCGGTAGGGGCATCAG
This sequence comes from Corynebacterium sp. NML120713, assembly GCF_001875735.1. Lineage (NCBI taxonomy): Bacteria > Bacillati > Actinomycetota > Actinomycetes > Mycobacteriales > Corynebacteriaceae > Corynebacterium > Corynebacterium sp. NML120713. The sequence continues at coordinate 26,783 of NZ_MLCR01000007.1, read as the reverse complement.
CGCCGTCTGGACTCAGGAGGGGGCGGGGGCCGCCGTGCTAGTTTCAGTCATAGATGTCCAATCTTTGAGGGGATAGGTAACTGGGCGAACGCCCGAAAGGAATCCAACCCTCTAGTAACTTTAGGTTTGGTGATGGTGGTCATGGTAGCGGGAGTTTTACTCAACCGCCAACCCAGGCACAGGAACCCGTGGGCAACATCACCGTGAAGGAGAACAGGCAATGCAAAACAGTAATTTCAAGATCGGCGAGGTCGTTGACCAGACGGGGTTGTCGATTCCCACCTTGCGTTATTATGACAACGTCGGCCTGATTACCCCATCGGGGCGTAGCCCTGGTGGGTTCAGGCTTTATAGTGAGGCTGATGTACGTCGTGTTTTGCTGGTGCGACGGATGAAACCGCTGGGGTTTACTCTGGATCAGATGCGGGAATTCCTGGAAGCTGCGGAGATTCTTCATAGTTCAGATGGCGGGCAGGAAAGTGATACCGCACAGCAGGCACGGAGTAATGCCAAGGCCACCCTTGCCGACATTCGTGAGGAGACGCGCACCCGCTACGAAAAGCTACGCAAGCAAATTGCCTACGCTGAGGAATTCCTCGATCTGGTCAACACCCTGGCACCCTAAACTGCCCCCATCCTTCGCAGGGAGAAAAAGACCATCGTATTGAATGCGCTCTGTCGAATCGCGTTCCAGATGAAGTGGACGAACGCCCGCGGCCTCTCCGGAGTGGATGGCGATAGTACAGAGGACTTCTGAAATCCGTGCAGACGACTCCTCAAAACGACACAGTCATCCAAGGTCACAAAATCGAAAATTGTCACTTAACCCCATCACTTCCAAACCGGCTTAAGTGACAAAATGCCATCGCTAAAGTCCCGATTTGAGTCCCAGGACGTGCGCCTTAAGAGAAATAACTAAAGCCCCTACCAGTGTTTCTCCTGGTAGGGGCTTGGAAGTTGGTAGCGGGGGCAGGATTCGAACCTACGACCTCTGGGTTATGAGCCCAGCGAGCTACCGAGCTGCTCCACCCCGCGTCGGGTGATGTTGAATTTTCACCTGTTGCCTTAACGGGCAACGAGTGATAACTATACGCACGACCCTTAAAAACACCAAATCCCCTGCGCACCTCACGGATTGGCAGGGGATTCAGGCTGTCACACGGGAAGGGCTACATGCTCTGGTATTCCTTCACCGCACGGTCGAGCGCGTCGAGCGCCTTGCCGTACTCCTCGAAAGAGCCGTTGCGCGCGCCTTCCAGGTTGCGCAGTGCGTCGTTGATGTTGTTCAGGGCCTCATCCTTGTTACCGGCAGCTGCTGGTGCTGGGGTGTCGGTCTTCTCACCATCGGCTGGTGCTTCCTCGGCAGGCTTCGTGTTGCCCTTGTCGTCAACGATGTCGATGTCCTGGGCGGCCTCAGAGTGAATGCCAACCTGCTTGAGCGCCTGGGAGATCGTCGGAGCGTAGCCAACCTGGCCGCGGTAGAACACGAGCACGCGCAGCAGCTTCGGGAAGGCGGACGCCTGGTCCTTGCGCTGCGAGTAAATCGGCTCCACGTAGAGGATCTCTCCCCCGCCGACCGGCAGGGTGAGCAGGTTACCGTTCTTCAGGTCGTTGGTGCCCTGCCACAGGGTGCGGTCACGCGCCACCTGGTCGGAGGACATCAGTGCGTCCTGCGCCTGCTTCGGGCCCTGGGTCTGCGTGTTGGTTGGCAGCACGCGAACGGTGATCTGGCCGTAGTTCTCCGGGTCGGAGGAAACGGACATGTGCGCGGACAGGAACTCACGGTTCAGGCCACGGAACGGCGTAATCAGCTGGAAGGAAGGCTGGTTGGTCTCCGGGTCGCCGGCAACCACGTAGTACGGAGGCTGGTTGAGCTCCTTGCGGCCTTCCGGCGCGGTCGGGTCGTTCGGCACGGACCAGAAGGCGTCGTTGTTGAAGAACACGCCTGGGTCGTTCACGTGGTAGCGGGCCAGCAGTTCGCGCTGCACCTTGAACAGGTCCTCCGGATAACGCAGGTGGTCGCGCAGCGAATCGGAGATGTCGCTTGCCGGGCGCACGGTGTCCGGGAACGCACCCATCCACGCCTTGAGCACCGGGTCGTTCTCGTCGAACGCGTAGAGGTCCACCGTGCCGTCGTAGGCATCAACGGTGGCCTTGACGGAGTTGCGAATGTAGCCGACGTTGTTGTTCAGCAGACGCTGCGTAGTGCCGTCCGGGTTCAGTGCGTCCTGCGTCGTATCGGTCAGGGATTCGCGCGTTGCGTACGGCAGCTGGGACAGCGTGGTGTAGCCGTCCACGATCCACTTGATCTTGCCGTCGATCACGGCTGGGTAGGTCTTGGAGTCCGTGGTCAGCCACGGCGCGACCTTCTCAACGCGCTCGCGTGGGTCGCGGTCGTAGAGAATCTTCGACTCTGAGCCAACGCGGTCAGACAGCAGGAACTTCAGCTCCTGGTACTTCGCGGAGTACGCGATGCGGTTGACCCAGTTGCCGATGTTGACGCCACCTTCTCCCTGGTAGGTGTAGGTGGAGCTGTCCGTGTCGTACTCGACGGGGCCCTGGCCGTTATCACCGACGATGGCGTAGTCTAGCCCGTCGTTCGCGGAAGCGATCACCGGGCCGTAGTAGACGCGGGGCTCGTCGACCTGGATGCCCAGCTCGTCCGCCTGGTCCTTCTCAGCAGCGATCGCGTTAGTCTGCAAATCGGAAACGGTGAAGATCGGCAGGCCACCACGGGTGGAGCCTGCGTCCTGCGCGGCCTCGTCAACGCGGTTCGCCTGCGCTGCAATGAAGCCGTTGCCGTGGGTGTACACGGTGTGGCGGTTGATCCAGTCACGCTGGTTTTCGCGCAGCGCGTTCGGGTCCATCTCACGGGCGGCGACGACGAAGTCGCGCATCTTGCCCTCAACCTCGTAACGGTCCATCGCCAGCTGGTCAGGGAAGCCGTAGAAGTTACGCAGCTGCTGGTTCTGGGTAAAGGTCGGGGAAATGATCTCCGGGTCCAGCAGGCGAATGTTGCTGATCGTCGCGGCGTCGTCCGCGACCTTGTCGTTGGAGACCTTTTCCGCGCCCCAGTTGTCCTGGTACTTCACTTGCTCGTCCGTCAGGCCGAACGCGAAGCGGGTGGCCTCAATGTTGCGGGCGATGTACTCGGATTCCTTCGACTGGCGGTTCGGCTTGACCGAGAACTGCTCCAGCAGCGCCGGCCAAACGCCCCCGACCACAAGCGAGGACACGAGCATCAGCACCGCAGCCATCACAGGAACTCGGAAGTCCTTATATACAACGGACGCGAAAAACGCCGCCGCGACAAGCACTGCGATGACTGTCAGGATCACCTTGGCCGGCAACGAGGCGTTGACCGTGGTGTAGGACGCACCGGTGAAGATGTCGTTCTGCGAGTACAGGAGGGTGTAGCGCTCCAGCCAGTAGCTGACTGCCTTGAGCACCATCCACAGGCCGGCAGTCACAGCAAGCTGCACGCGAGCGGCCGTCGAAATGTGGCCCGGTACCCCACTGACCTTGTTGCCAATGCGGATGCCGCCGAGCAGGTAGTGGCCCACCGCGCCGACGATGAAGGCGACGAGCAGGAGGAGTGAGAGGCCGTCGATAACCGCGGTGATACCCGGCAGCGCAAAGGCGTAGAACCCGAGGTCCTTCCCAAACTGCGGATCATTCACACCGAAGGATTCCCCGTTGAACCACAGCATGAACGTGCGCCACAGGCGCTGCCCTGCCAGGCCAGAGAAGATCGCGACCACCACTGGAACCCACACCAAGAGCGTGCGAACGCCCTGCTGCAGGTTCACCTTGGTCCGCGTGTCGCCGACAACGGCTTCGAAGCTCAAGGCTTCCTTCGTGCGGCCCCGCCACGCACACCACGCGGCGAGATAGGTGATCAGCGCGCCGACGGCGGCGAAAATTACAAACAATGCCACTCGCGCCACGATGACGCGGTTAAAGACCCCACGGAAGTCAAGCTCCCCGAACCAAAGAAAATCGGTGTAGAGACCGATCAGGATCGGGATGAAAAACAGCAACACACCGAGCACACCAATCGTGACGGCGAGTCCGGAGTTCTGCTTTTTCGCGTGGGGCTGTGGCTGGCTAAGGCGGGTGGCCAAATCCTGCTCCTTCGAAATAGTCTTAGTACGCGTATTAAGGTTCTACCTTAAAAAGTGTAACGCCTGAACTGACAGAAGGGTTCCCGTGCTCAACCAACAAGCATTAAATAAGGCCATGTCCGAAGCCGTCGAGTTCGTGCACGCGGAAGGCTGGGACCAAGGGCCAACGCTCTTCGCACTCGTGCCCTCCTCCCTGCTTGTGGACGAGCTCGAGCAACTCGAGGTTGACGACGCCTCTTCGCCCCTGACCCTCGTCGTGCAGGACAACCTGCCGGAAAACATCCGCCCCGGCTCCGAGGAGCTGGCGGAGTACGTGGCGCGTATCGCCTGGCCGCACGCGGTGGAGGGTGCCGTGCTGGCGCAGGAGATCATGTTCCGAGACACCAGCAGCGACGACCCTTCGCCGCGCCCGGCGCGCCTCTTCTCCGGTGTGCTGCGCGAGGAGGGCATTGAACAGACGCTGCTGCAGATGCGCCTAACCGAGGAGGAGCTTGAGGAGCGCGGCCTGTTCGCCCAGGATGATATTGAGCTTCGCGGCGGGCCTAACGTGGCGCCGAATGTGATTGCTGCGTTACGCTACGGTTTGGAACAAGACCCTGATGAGCTGTCCTAAGAGGTTAAAGGAGCACAAGGTGGCTACATTTTCGAACGTTTGGCGTCGGCGCGTCGGTACGCCAGCGGTGCTGGCGATGGCGCTGGTGGTAGCCACCGCGTGCGGTGGCAAGGACGAGCCGTCGGAAGATCCGACCACGACGGAGGCGCCGACCACCTCCGCTGAGACCACGGAGTCGCCTTCGCCGTCGGAGTCTGAGTCTGAGTCCGCGGAGGCTACGACGGAGGGGACGTCGACAAGCACCACGAGCAGCGCAAAGAAGGACGATAACGGCGTTGCCGAGGTCGCCAAGCAGTTCTCGACGCTCGCTCCGCCCGAGTTCTTCGAGAAGCTGGACAGCTGCACCCCGACCGGCCTGCCAGACGCATTCGACTGCAGCAGCTCCGAGATGGGCCAGTTCCAGTTCATGGAGTCTGAATCCGTCGCCACCACGAGTACGCAGGTGCTCACCGAGCTGCGCTCGAGCGAGGTCGTGGAGGACACCGGCCGTTTCGTGGTCGGCTGGTCCACGGTTGGGTCCTCCGCCGTGGTGACCGTCATTGATAATGACAAGGGCCAGATTATGAAGCAGCTGCTCACCATGGACCGCGAAGGCCCGCGCGAACACATCTACAAGCTCGGGCTGGCGAAGCGCCCGGAGGGCGCCACCACCCCTGCGGAGGCAACCACCTCCACCGAGTCTGAGTCCTAGCTGCAGCTGCGCACCGGCTGGCCGTGGGCGAACGCGTCCATGGCCTTCACGGCGTCATCAAGCGTTTTGACTGCCGCGACCTGCATCTCCCCGCTGTCCGTGCGCATGACTTCCGCGCAGTTGCCCTCGGGCGCGAGGAAAAGCTCCGCGCCTGCGTCGCGGGCACCTGCGATCTTATGGGAGATGCCACCGATCGGGCCGACCTCCCCCGACTCATCAATCGTGCCGGTTCCGGCCACGAACTTCCCGCCGTTGAGCAGGCCCGGCGACAGCTTATCGATCACCGCCAGCGAGAACATCATCCCGGCACTCGGCCCGCCCACATCGTTAAGGTTGTAGGTCACCTGCACGCCGTCGGCCGGAGCGGACGTCATCAAGATCCCCAACATGGGCACCTTCTTATCCTCCGGATTCGCGCCGAGGGTGATCTCCTCCGTGTGCGGCGCACCGTCACGCAGCACGTCGACGCTGAGCCGGTCGCCGGGGGCGTGCTCGCGCACTATCTGCTGCACCTCCCGTGGCTGCGAGACGTCCTTGCCCCCGACCCTCGTGATGGTGTCTCCTGCCTGCAGCGCACCGCCTGCGGCGCTGCCCTCCATCACCTCGTGGACCACCACCGTGGTCGGGCGTCCAAGGTAGTGCATCGCGGCGATCGTGGCCGCCGACTCCGAGGCAACGAATGCCTCCTGGTTGCGCTGCTTCATCTCCTCCTGGTTCGTGTTCGGAGGCATGATCTGTTCCAGCGGCACGATCGTGTCATCCGTGGTGATCCAGCGGGTCAGCGCCTGCACCAGCGTCATGTTGGTGCGCACGGACACCGTAGTCATGTTGAGGTTGCCCTCTGTTTTATCGGAGTCCGCTCCATCAATCTCCACGACGGGCACGCCCTCAACATCGCCGAGCGTGTTAAACGTAGGCCCCGGGCCCTGCGCCGCGTACGGCACGGCCAGGGAGATATCGGTGCCGGGAATGTGGTCGAGGCTCAGCGCCGCGGCCAGCACCCCAAGCGGGATGGCGCCCCACACAATCGTGGCGAGGCGGCGGCTGCGCGGCTGTGCCTGTGCTTGTTCTTGCTCGGCGTTCATCACGCCCACAAATCTTAGATGTTCGCCCACAGCGTTGCGATTTTCCAGCTTGCAGCCGACACAACCTGCGCACACGACTGTAGGGTGGTGCCTATGAGTAATGGATTCGGATTTACCTTCCCCAACAACGACAACGACGGTGACAACGGTGACGACGAGCGTCGCAACCAGCAGAACAACCCGTTCGCCGCGTTCGGGTTCGGGGGCAACGTTGGCGGTGGCCAAGGTGGCTTGGGCGATATTTTGAACCAGTTCGGGCAGATGCTCTCCGGCATGGGCTCGACGATGAACGCCCGCACAGAGGGCGAGTCCGTGAACTTCGAAATGGCGCTGCGCATGGCACGCCAGCACGTCGGCGACAAGGCTGCGGTCTCCGCGGGGGATCGCACCGCGGTTGAGGAGTCTGTACGCCTCGCCGACCTTTGGCTTGACGACGCCACTACGCTTCCTTCCGCGAACGCCCAGCCGCGCACGTGGAATGCGGACGACTGGCTGGTTGAGACCATGCCGATGTGGAAGCGCCTGGTCAACCCCGTTGCGGAGCAGATGAACCGCGCACAGCGAGACACCATGCCTGCCGAGGCCCGCGAGATGATGGGCCCGATGGTCGGCATGATGGAGCAGATGAACGCCATGAACTTCGGCGTCAAGCTCGGCCACGCCCTCGGCGACCTTGCCGAGCAAGCCCTGACCGGCTCCGACTTCGGCCTGCCCGTCGCCCCCGCAGGCGTGACGGCCATCTTGCCGAAGAACGTCACCGCCGCCGCCAAGGGCCTCGAGATCCCCGGCCAGGAGGTCCTGGTCTACATCGTGGCCCGCGAGGCCGCCCGCCAGCGCCTGTTCAAGCACGTGCCGTGGCTCGTCGAGCGCCTCGTCTCCTCCGTTGAGGAATACGCGGCAGGCCTGGAGATCGATACCTCCCAGCTGGAGGAGATGGCCCGCGGCCTGAACCTGGAAAGCGGCGACCCGCAGGCCATCCAGGAGGCGCTGCAGCAGCTTGAGGGCGCGGACCTCTCCCCGCGCGTGACCTCCCGCAACGCGTCCGCAACCGCCCGCCTGGAGACGCTGCTCGCGCTCGTCGAGGGCTGGGTCGACGTTGTCACCGACGCTTCCCTGGCAGACCGCATCCCGTCGACGCCGCAGCTCGCCGAGGCGTGGAACCGCCGCCGCGCAACTGGTGGCTCCGCCGAGCGCGCGTTCGCGAACGTCGTCGGCATCGAGCTGGGCGCCCCGAAGGTCCGCGAGGCCGCTGAGCTGTGGCGCCGCGTCGAAACCGCCGTGGGTCAGGTCCGCCGCGACCAGATTTGGGACCACCCGGACTTCCTGCCGGCCCCTGAGCACCTGTCCAACCCGGCGGCGTTCATCGACACCCTGCTGGACGATTCCTCCGACGACAACTTCGACGAAGAGTTCGCCCGCCTGGAAGAGGAGCTGCGCAACAATCCCGAACTCAAGCGCGACGACGAGGACGGCTCCGACGAGGACTAGCCTTCTCCGCCGAACCGCTGGTAGGCCTCAAGGTAGCCCTTCGCGCGTTCCGCGAGGGGCGCTTTGTCTGCCCACTCCCAGAACGTCGGCCCGTGCCCCGGAATAAAGGTGTGCGTCAGCTCGTGCACGATCACCGCGTCGAGCACGTAGCCCGGCACGTGCTGCAGCCTGTCACTAATCCGAATCGTGCCCGTTGACGGGGTGCAGCTTCCCCACCGCTTCGTCTGGTTCGACACCCACCGTATCGAGCCCACTTTCGCCCGCCCCTCAAGCACCTGCTCGTTGAGCGCCTCCGCGCGGGCTTGAAGGTCGGCGTCGCTGACGTGCTGGTGGCGAGTCTTCTTCCGGATCTTTAGCAGCATCTCGGCCACCGCCTCGCGCTCCTCGCGCTCGCTGAACCGGGCTGGGATGCGTACTTCCACGACGCCGTCGATAAGCCGGGCCTGCACTGTGCGCGTGCGCCGCGGCGAGCGAATCACCCGATACTCAAACTCCGACTCTTGCATGCCGAAGATTGTATGCTGTACAACCGACACAGCTTAAGGGGCATGAGGGGGAAGCATGTGTAACCAGTCGGATACTGTCATTGCGCTGGCCATGGGGGTACAGATACTCAGCAGGGGCCCGCACGCGCTGCAATTCGGGCTCGACGCCACACGCAGCGGCATCATCGAAGTCGGCGACGCCCGCGCAGTCGCCGCGGTGCTCGACTCGCTGTCCACACCGAAGCCCCTCCCCGAGGCGGTTCGTCGGCTGGCGGTTTCCATGGACGCGGATGCCGCGCGCAGCCTCATCCAGGACCTCATCGCCTACCGCGTCCTCGTCGAAGTTTCACGCCGCGAGGTCCTCCTGGTTGGCACCTCAACACTGGCGAACACGCTGGCAGAAACACTGCGCGCCAGCGGCATCCACGTGCGCTTCCCCGAGCCCACCCAGCCACTGTCCCGCTTTCTTTTCGACGCCCCTTCGCCCCTCCCGCTCATCATCGTCGACCAGGCGCACCGCACCCGGGCGCTTGCCGCGTACACCCGGCACCGCACCGGCCCCGTGCTTCCGGTCCTGCAGATCGACACCCGCGTCCTCATCGGCCCCTACACCGTCGGTGTGGAAGGCCCGTGCCTGATCTGCCGCGAACACTACCTGCTTGAGCGCGACCCACAGTGGGCAGCGATCGCCGCTGCGGCACCCGCCGGCGTGCGCAACCCGGACCCGGTCGTAATCCAGGCAGGCGTGGCCGCCGCAGCAACCATGACCAGGCGGATCTGCCAGCTGCCGGACCCGCCGGGCGTATCCGCCCCGGACCCCCGCACCGGCGACACCCTGCTTGTGGACCCCTTCAACCGCACCCCACTCAAGACGCTTCACCTGCAGCCACACCCCGACTGCCCGCTGTGCTTCTAGGTGGTTTGTCGCGGCTAGCGGAACTCCGCCAACGTTTCCAGAACCTCGGCGCCGTAGCGCTCCACCTTCACCGGACCCACCCCCGACACGGCGAGCAGGCCCTGCTCGTCCTCCGGCATAGTCTCCGCGATGGCGAGCAGGGTGGCGTCGGAAAACACCATGTAAGCGGGCTGCTTCGCCGCGCGCGACGTTTTGAGCCGCCAGCGCTTCAGCGCCTGGTAGACGTCCTCGTCGATGTCGGCGTCGCAATCCTGGTGCCGACCGAGCGCCTTGTCCGCCGGCGCGAAGAGCACGTTGCCGCACACCCGGCACCGGCGGGTCTGCTTCAGCCGCTGCGGGGTTTCCTCCGCCTCAAGCTCGGGCACCAGCCCGTCCAGGAAACGCGAGCGCGACCGCGACTTCCTGCCGCCCTCCTGCCTGGCCAGCGCCCACGATAACTGCAGGTGCTCCCGGGCGCGCGTCACGCCGACGTAGAAGAGCCTGCGCTCCTCCTCGATGTTCTCGTCGCCCGCCTTGATCGCGTGCGAGATCGGCAGCGTATTTTCCACCAGGCCCACGAGGAAGACCGCGTCCCACTCCAGGCCCTTCGCCGCGTGCAAGCTGGCGAGCGTGACCCCATCAATCGCCGGTGGTTGCTTCGCCTCCGCGCGCTGACGCAGCGAACGCAGTACGTCTTCCAGGCTCGAGGCCTCCTTGGTATGCACGATCTCCTCGATGAGGTCCACAAGTGCGCGCAGCCCCTGCCAGCGCTCCCGGGCCTGAGCGCCTTCCGGCTCCGTCGGCGTCAACCCGAGCGGCGCGAACGCCGCCTTGGCCACCACCACCGGGTCATCCGGCAAGTCGTGGCGTCTGGTTGCCGCGACGAGCGCCTGCAGCGCCTCGCGGATCTCGCCGCGTTGGAAGAAACCTTCCCCACCGCGCACCTGGTAGACGATGCCCGCATCCGCGAGCGCAGCTTCAAACGCCGCCGACTGCGCATTAATCCGGTACAGCACCGCGATCTCCTTGGCAGGTACCCCGGAATCGATCAGGCGCTGTACCGCCGCGGCGACCTCGCGGGCCTCCGTCGGCTCGTCGTCGTAGGCGTGGAACGTCGGCTGCGGTCCGGACTCTCGCATACCGATCAGCTCAAGCCTGGTCCCCGCGGCCCTGCCCGTCGCGCGCGAGATGACCGCGTTTGCCAGCTCGGTGATTTCGGGCGTCGAGCGGTAGTCGCGCTGCAGTTTCACCACCGTGCCGTGCTCGTAAGTGCGCGAAAAGTTCAGCAGGTAGTCCGGGGTCGCGCCGGTAAAGGAGTAAATCGTCTGGTTCGCATCCCCCACCACCGTCAGGTCATCGCGCTGCCCAAGCCAGCCCTCCAGCACGCGCTGCTGCAGCGGAGTCACGTCCTGGTACTCGTCAACCACGAAGGACTGGTACTGGGAGCGGAACTCCTCCGCCACCGCGGGCGCGTTCTCCAGGGCACCCGCGACGTGCAGGAGCAAGTCGTCGAAGTCGATGAGCATGCCTTCCGGGCTCGTCTTCGCTTCCTCGTACAGCCGGTAGACCTCCGCGACCTTCTTCGGATCCGTCGGCGGAGTTCGGTTGGTATCCGCGATGCGGTCCACGTAGTCCTGCGCGCCGATCACGCTCGCCTTCGCCCACTCAATCTCGCTCAGTAGGTCGCGGACCATCTCCTTATCTGACTCCAGCCCGGCTGCGCGAGCCGCCCTCCCCACCAGCGGGAACTTGTTGTCCAGCAGCCGCCACGGCAGATCCCCCGCAATCTGCGGCCAGAAGTAGCGCAGCTGCCGCATCGCCGCCGAGTGGAACGTGCGCGCCTGCACGCCGCCAATGCCCATCGTGCGCAGACGGTCGCGCATCTCCCCTGCCGCACGCTGCGTAAACGTCACCGCCAGCACCCGGTTCGGGCTCACCGTGCCCTGGTCAATCATGTGCGCGATGCGGTACGTAATCGTGCGCGTCTTACCCGTCCCGGCGCCGGCCAGGATGCACACCGGGCCACGAGGAGCGGTCGCTGCAATCCGCTGATCCTCATCCAGCAAGCTCAGATCTACAGCCACTTACGTTCCTCTCCGTTCCTCGTTGAACTCTCCACGAGCCCATTGGTCAATCATCCGCCGCGCAATCGTCCCCGGCAGCGCCAGCGTGACAGTGCCCAGCTCGTCGCGGCGCAGCCAGCGCAGCTGCGTCAGCTCCCCATCCAAGGGGCCCACAGCATCAACATCACTTGTCGACGCCACCATCCCCAACATCAGCGCACCCGACAGCGCCCACGGCTGCGACCCAACATAGCGCACGCCCCCGACACGACGCCCCGTTTCCTCCCACACCTCACGGGCGAAGGCATCCTCGATGGTCTCACCGACGTCGATGTAGCCCGCGATCAGCGTGAAGTAGCCCGGGCGGCGCGCATTCTCCCCCAGCAAAATCCGCTCCCCGTCCGTCGACTGCACCACCCCGATCACCGACGGGTCAATGCGCGGAAACAACGGCTTCCCGCTGGCGCCACGCGCAACGATGCCCGCCTCGCCCCAGGCGACTTCGCTGCCGTCGCGCGGGTCGAAGCGCAGCTGGCGCTGGTTACGCAGCAGACCGAACCCGCGTGCAACCAGATACTCGCTTGCGTGGCTGCGGCAAGTGCCGAAGCGCTCGCCCAATGCCTCAAGCTGCGCCTCGCTCACCAGCACCGCCCACACATCGTCGCCGACGTGCACCGTGTTCTCGGCGTGGGGTTGGGCGGAGTGGGCGTCGAAAAGCGTGGGCGTGCCATCGGCTCCAAGCACAAACCTGCCGGCGGCATCGAAGGCAATGAACCGCTTCATAGGCCGCCTACTCCGTCGGGCGCGTGCGCTCAGTCAGCGGGGTCGGCTGCGTCATCTGCACGAACAGCAGCCGGTCGCCGGGCTCAACCGTCTCGGCCTCCGGGGCGTCAATGCGGTAGAGCTCGCCGGAGCGCACCACACCCAGCACAATGTCGGCGAGGTGACGCGGGTTCGCCCCGACCTCGTCGTCCGCGATCGGACGCTCCGCAACCGCGAAGCCCTCGTCCGGGCTGAGCAGGTCCTCCATCATCTCCACCACAGGTGGCGTGACCGTCGCAATGCCCAGCAGGCGGCCCGCCGTTTCAGAGGAGACCACCACCGAGTCCGCGCCCGACTGCATCAGCAAGTGCTGATTCTCACTCTCACGGACGCTGGCAACGATCATGGCGCTCGGCGCCAACTCACGAACAGACAGCGTGACCAACACCGCGGTATCGTCCGAGGACGGCGCCACCACAACTGAGCGCGCACGCGCCACACCCGCGACCTTCAGTACGCTCGAGCGAGTGCCGTTGCCGTGGACGGTGACAAGGCCGCGCTTCTCGGCGTTCGACAGCACCACGGCGTCATCATCAACAACAACGATGTTGCCCGGCGCGGTACCGCCCGCGAGCAGCGCATCCACCGCGGACCTGCCCTTCGTGCCGTAGCCGATAACGATGGTGTGATTGCGCACTGTTCTCCTCCATTGCTGAATCTGTAGCGTCTTGCGGGAATCCTCCGTCAACACCGACAACGTCGTACCGACCAAGAGCATCAGGAATGCCACACGGCACGGCGTGATGACCAAGATATTCATCAGGCGCGCGCTTTGCGTCACCGGCGTGATGTCGCCGTAGCCGGTCGTTGAGAGCGAAACCGCCGAATAGTACAGGGCGTCGATAAAGGTCAGTGGCTCGGTGTACCCCTCTTTGTCGAAGTAGACCACCGTCGCCACGGCCAACACCAACATGGCCGCGTAGCCGAAGCGCCTTGCCATCAACGCCCATGGAGTGGTGCGTTCCGCCGACGGAATCCGAACGACATCCAGCAGGGTGTGCACCGGTATTTCCGACGGATCCGCATCCGCACGGAACCGGTCACTCCATGACAACGCAAACGGCAGTTTCACTCCGCTATCCTTCCTCGCTACTACGGCGTGAAACTGTACCGGAAGTTGCGCCGTTTGCTGCATCTTCCAACAACTTCGTCAGCTGCTGCGCATCCGGAAGCTCCGTCGCGGTGAAGTCCTTTCCGTCGCGGACATAGAAGAACACGGCCTTCACTGGGCGGCCGTCGTTAGCGATTCGCTTCCACGCCTCCGTGTACACGGCAAGCTGCAGCTTCGCTGCCTCCATCGCCGCACCCACCGGGCGGTTGCCGGTCTTCCAGTCCACCACGACCCAGCCGTCGCCGTCCGCAAAGACCGCGTCCATGCGGCCGCGCACCACCGCCTTGCCGAGCGCCAGCTCAAACGGGCACTCCACGTGCGTCGGCGTCTTCGACGCCCAGTGGCTGCTCTCGAAGTTGGCTTTCAGTCGCTTGAGCGTCGAGGGATCTACCTCAAACTCGCCCATGCCCGGCAGCTCGTCCTCAGTGAGCAGCGGGTGCGCACCGTAGAAATCCTCGATCCACTCGTGGAATGCGGTGCCGCGCTTCGCGTACTGGTTCGGCTTGAACGGCACCGGGCGACGTGCCCGGCGCGCGAACTGTTCCACGTCCGCCTGCATGGCCACCACATCCGAGGCGGTCAGCTCACCAGGCAGCATGACGGGCACGTCCGGCGACTGCGCCGCCTTGTGCTCCTCAATGAGCGCGGTGGCGTCGCGCTCCCACAGCTCGTAGAGTTCGCCGGCCGCGGGCGCGATTTCAGTCTCGAGCGCGCCCCTGACCAGCTCACTCGGGCGAGTGGCCTGACTACTGGCAGCGTGCGCCGCTTCGTAGGACTGCACAGGCCACGTGCCGACGGCCACCTCCGGCTGCTGTACCGTTTTCTCCGCATCCTCGTCCTCGACCTGCTCCGGCAGCTCGAGGCCCTCGAACGCCGCGAAGTGCTCGTACGGCCCGTTCGTATTCTTTTTGCCGCCCAGAGAGATGTTCGACCCGGTAAGCAACAGCCTGTTTTCCGTACGTGTGATAGCCACGTAGAACAGGCGCGCCTGCTCCTCAGCGAGATCCTCGCCGATGTGCTTGCGCCACGCATTGGCAGCGTTCTTAAACTGCGTGCGGTGCTCTACCTCTGCGAACTCCTCGTAGATGTCCGGGTCACCGAACGTCTCAGGCTGCAGGAATGGGATCTGGGCGAGGAAGGTCTCAATCTTTGAGCTGTAGGTGTCCTTATCCGCGTGCAACACAGCGACGGTATCCCACTCCAGGCCCTTCGCCTTGTGCACCGTCAAGATCTGCACGCGGTCCCCGCGCACGGTGACGTTGCCCGGCGCAAGCCCGTCCTCCTGCTGCTTCGCCAACTCGAAGTAGTCCAGCAGCGCTTCCACGCTCGTGCCCGGGTACTCCTCGACGTAGTGCAGCAGCTGGTCCAAGTGCACCGTGCCTGCCGACGAGCGCCGCGCCAGCACCTCAACGCGAATACCGAAGACCTCGATGATGTCCGCGAACAAGTCACTGAGCCGCTTGCCCAGCGAATTGCGCCGCAGCTGTCGCAGCCGCGACGCCAGCAGCTGCAGGCGCTTGTAGCCTTCCTCGCTGTAGCGCTCTGGCTCGCCCAGGTCCGCCACCGCGTCCGCCAGGCCCGCGGGCTTCGCCGACTGCATCTTCAGCGCCTCCGCCTCGAGTGCAAGCTGCGTCAGCTCCTCGATGAGGCGCTCCTCCGGGTCCGCGGGCACTGGCCTGGCTGCTTCCTCCTCCGCGACCGGGCCGTCCGCGCGGGCTTGCAGGTTCTTGGCACGTGCGGCGAGCGCCTCCATATCCGCTAGCCCGAGCCCGACCGACGGCCCACCCAGCACGCGCAGTGCCGCCTCAGAATCCTCGGGGCGGACCAACATCGTGGCCACAGCCAACGTGTCCTGCACCTCCGGGGTATCCAGCAGGCCGCCGAGCCCCACGATCTCATACGGCACACCACGGGCCTCAAGCGCCTGGGCGATCGGCTGCGCATGCCTGTTCTTCCTGGTCAGCACCGCGGCCGAGAGCTTACCGCCCTGCTCAAACTGCTGCTGCAGCGCGTCGGCAACGAACTCAATTTCTTCCTCCTCCCGCTGGAAGAACTGCATCTCCACGTCGCCTGCCGCAGCGTCCTTGCGTGGCTCCAGAGGCGCGACGGCACGATCTTCCCCGCTGCCAAGGATCGCGGTGGAGACCTGGTTCGCCATCTCAAGCACCTTGCTCGGGTTACGCCAGGAGATGGTGAGCTGCTTCTTCTGCGCCGGCACACCGCCCGCGGCAGGGAAATCCTCCACGAATGCCGCGAGGTTTTCCGACGTCGCCCCGCGCCAGCCGTAGATTGCCTGCATCGGGTCGCCCACCGCAGTCACCGTCAACGTGGGGTCCTGGCCCTCGCCAAACAGGCTGCGCAGCAACACTCGTTGCGAATGCGAGGTGTCCTGGTACTCGTCGAGCATGACCACGCGGTACTTCTGCCGCTGCGCAGCACCGACGGACGCGTGCTGCTCCGCGAGCGTGGCCGCAATGTTCATTTGCTCGTTGAACGTGACCACACCACGCTCACGCAGCGCCGCGTTAAGCTCCTCAACCAGCGGCAACATCAACTGGCGCTGGCGCTGCTTGTTGCGCCACCCCGTCATGGTCTTGCAGAATTCGGTTTTGCTCCGCGGCGACTTCGGTAGCGATTCCGTCTCTTTCAGGAAGATCTCCGCGGCCTCGTAAATATCGTTTGGGTCTGCCAGGGCGTTGCCCATCGCCGTGGTGAGCTTCAGTAGGTCCTCCACCACTGTGCTCATCGCGGGGGCAGGGGCACCTTCCGCGATGAGTGGTTTGTTGTAATTGCTCACGACTTCGACGGCGATCGCATGCAGCTCAGCCTGCGTAATCAGGCGCGCGTCCGGCTCTACCGGGACGAGCAGCCCGTAGTCGCGAACGAGCTCGCCCGCGTACGAGTCGTACGTAGCAACAGTCGGCGCGATAACCTCCAGGCTTTCCGCCAGCGCGCCCGAAGGATCGAGCTCCCGTACGAGCTCCCGGTGACGAGCCAACGCCTGCAGCCGGTTCCGGATCCGCTGCCCCAGCTCGCGGGCCGCCTTGCGGGTAAACGTCAAGCCGAGGACTTCCTCCGGCCGCACATACCCGTTGGCGACGAGCCATACCACGCGGTCCGCCATCGTCTTCGTCTTGCCCGCGCCAGCACCGGCCACGACCAGCATCGGCCCCGGCTCGGCACCAATCACGTCGGCCTGCTGGCTACTAGGGGGAAATGCGTCCCCGAGCGCCTGGAAGAGTTCCTGGGGTGTGAAATCAGCCATTGTAAATCATCGTCCCTTCGATCTGGACCGGGCACAGCGCGCGCACAGCGCAGTAATCGCAGTGCTTGCCCGCCTGCGCTTCGAGTTGCGGCCCTGTTGTCTTGCCGGGCAGCGGTGCAATGAGTTCGGTGAAGTACTCGAGTTCTTCCTCTTCTTTGCGCGGTTGCTCGCGCGTGGTTGCGGCGTTCGTTCCGTGCTTCGAGTACACGAGCGCCGCCCCACCAACGTCCAGGCCCTCTTGCCCATCGGTGGACGTCACAACGCGAAGATCGTCGCCCTCACCGATGAGTTGCCCATGGCTCAGCGCAAGCTGGTACGCCATAAGCTGCTCGCACTCCTTCGCGCTATCTACGGAGAGCATCGTCGAGCCAGTCTTCAGGTCAACGATGTGCACGCTGCCGCTTTCTTCCTTATCCAGCCGGTCGGCTCGCCCGCGGATATGGACGTCTTCTGCGACCTGGACGGAGATCGGCACCTCCATGCCCACAACCTCGAACTTCTTCGCGCGATTTTCCCACCACTTGTTGGTTCGCTCCAGCATCGCCTCGAAGTCGCGGACTTGGGCCTCGGCCTGCCACGCGGGGGCGTCAACAATCGCGCGGTACGTGGCCAGCGTGTGCATCCGCGCCTGCTCTTCCGGCACGCCTCGGCCGAGCGCCTCGAAGTAGGCGTGCACGATCGATCCGATCACCATCGGCATCGAGCTATCAAAACCGAGAGTGCGCTCGAGCACCGAGCTCATCGGGCACTTCAACAGCGCCTCAATCCTCGACGGCGACAGCGAACGTTGCCCTTCAACGGGCTCATTCGTCGAAGGCTCCGTGGTAGTCCACCACTGCTCCGGGTCCGCAAGCGGCACCCCGGCCTCCACCAGCCGCGCAATCTGGCGCGCGGCCTGGCGCCGGTCTGCCTCCGTACTGTGTTCCTCGTCCGCGAGTGTGCGGCGTAACTCCCCCAGGAAATCATCGCGGGACAGTACGCGCACAACCGTAGCCTCCGCACCGTCATCCCCAGCCACGGCGTCCTCCGCGGACAGCGTCACCAGCTGCGGGGATATGCCGGTTTCCTCGCAGAGCTCCTCAATGAACCGGGACGGCTCGATGACCTCCTCGCCGTCAGTCTGGTCGACTGCCGTGACCAGGACGCGCTCCGTCGCGCGGGTCAACGCCACGTGGAACAGGCGACGCTCCTCCTCGAGGCGCTCACGCAAGTGCGACACCGGGGTGGCGGGATCCACGTCGTGGTCAACCAGGTCCACCAGATCCTGCTGGCCGAAAATCGAGCCGGTCTCGCCAAGGCTCGGCCACTCGAGGTCCTGCACACCAGCAACGACAACACGGCTAAACTGCCTGCCCACCGCGCCGTGCGCGGTCAACAGCGCCACTGCGTCCGGCGTGGCCGCTCGGCGATCGCGCACACCGGTGGGCAGTTCCTGCTCCAACATGCTGTTCACGAACAGCTCGAGCCCACCCTGCGTTTTACGCTCGGTGAAGTCACCGGCGGCGTCGAATAACGCCATGACCGCATCCAGATCCCGGTCAGCCTGCGAGCCCGTCGTGCCGCCCCGAAGCGCAACCGCAGTGAGGTGATCTGCCAAACCCGTGGCGTTCCACAGCGCCCACAACACCTCCTCGACGCTGCCGTCAGCGTCGTAGACCTCCCTGGCGGCATCCAACACCTGGCGGATGCGGTGCAGCATCTGCAGCTCACGGTCAGTGAGTACCTCGCCGAAATCCGGCAGCTCTGCCTTGGAAACAACAAGGTCACGCAGCGTTTCCTCCGCACGCGCCTCTGGTTTCCAACGCCGCAGGCCGCGCAACAGGCGGCGCAGCGTCACCGGGTCCGTACCACCGATGGGCCCAAGCAGCAGGTCACGCCACTGCTCAACCGTCAGCGGTGTGTACAGCGACTGCAACCCAAGCAGCAGCGAGGCAACAATGCGTTGCTCGCTGAGCACCACATCCGTCGGATTCAGGGCTACCGGCACGCCCGCGTGCAACAGCGCGCGGCGGAATGGCTCAATCATCCCTGACGAACGCACAATGACCGCCATATCCCGAAACGCGACCTCCTCCTCGAGGTGCGCGCGACGAAGTGCGTCCGCCACCGCCGCGAGCTGCGCCGTCGGCGTCTGCGCTAGCGCCACCGAGACCTCCGGCGCACGCCGCGTCTGCCCCAAGTCAATCACCGTGTGCTCAAGGCCCCCCAGCGTGGCAAAGAACTCCGGGCTTGCCCCGCGGAACTGGTAGACGGACTGATCCAAGTCACCACCCACAACCCCGAGTGTGGCCCCCTGCAGCAGGCGCTGCACGAACTTTGCCGCCGCGGGCGAGAGATGCTGGGCGTCGTCCACAATCACGGTGTGCCACGTCCGTCCCAACGGCACGTCGAGCGCCCTGGCAATCAGCTCGGATGCCGAGTAACGCACCGTCCCGGTCAGCGCCATGACCTGCTGGTATTCCTCCAAAAAGTCGCCGGCCGCGCTCCAAATCCCCTGCCCGTAGCGGGCTCCGAGCACCTTGAGCTGCTCAGCGTCCAGCCCGCGCTCGATCGCGCGCAGCAAAAAGTCACGCAGCTGGCGCGCAAAGCCCACCATCGGCAATGCCGGGCGCAGCTCCGCAGGCCAGCTCCCCCGGCCATCCTCAACATGCCCCTGCAGCAATTGGCGGATGACCGCGTCCTGCTCCGCGCCAGAAATCAGGCGCAGCTGTTCCTGCTGCTCCCGCAGCACGGCAAACGCCAGGGAGTGCACAGAGCGCACCATCGGGCCGTCGGCAACAAAGTCAGTATCAGCGAGCCGCTCCGAAATCTCCGCCCTGATCCGCGCGGCGGACTCCTTCGAATCCGTCAAGAACAAGACGCCCTCCGCGTCCGACTGCCGCTTCGCCGACGCCACAAACGTATCGATGAGAAAGCTGGTCACCCCCGAACCCGCCTGGCCGGTTACCTTCCATAACCCCTCGGTGGGAAGTGGCTGCGACCACGCTCTATCGTGCGCTTGGTGTTCGCGCGGGACTAAAAACGCGCGGGGTGTGGTGGACTGCTGGTCATTCATGCCCACCATTGTGGCATGTTAGCGGGACATAAGGAGCTCGGAAACCTCCGAAAACTTCGAACGCGCGTTCGCATTCTGGAACGTTCCGTCGTGCTGCGCCATCCGCATCCGGAAATCCAACGCGCGCCCCGCCAGGAACACAAGGTCCGGAATGTGGGACCAGCGCTCCACGATTCGCGGATCGACAGCCCCGGCGAGCAAGGCGTCGACAATTACGACGGCAGCCGAATACCCCCTCGGGCGAAGCCGCGCCGAAGGTACAAGATCCGTCAGCACGGGCGCGGCGTAGCCCGAAAACAGCGTGTGGGAGAGCACATCCACGTGCGCCACACACAGCCCCTCAGCACTGGCATCCTCGTGCCCCTTCCACGCGCCGCGATCCGCCTCTGCGATCACGTCAGAGCTATCGCGTTCGGGCAGCTCCTGCGCCACCTCGGCCTGCTGCAGCGCGCGCTCCAGCGCAAGCGCCGCCGCCACAGCCTCATCCACGCGGGCCGCCGGCGCACCCGGCGAGAACTCGTTGGCCACGAAGCCAGCCACCACGAAGCGCCCGTCCGTCGCACGCACCGGACGCGCAACGTGCACCCCCTCAAGGTGGTCAGCGATGCGCTCACGCACCTTGCCCGACCACGCCGCCGTCGGCGCAGCCTGCGAAATCACAATGCGCCCAAATTTCTTCGCCTCACCCCAGGCAGCATCAGGTGTCGACGCCGCCTCCCCATCAACCTGAAACGCCGACAACACATGCTCGGGAATAGTCACAGCGCAGCTCGCCTTCCTCTCGTCGCCTGTTTATAACTACAACAACTACAGCACTTACAACACTGCCGGGCGCGGGTACGGCCACGGGTTCGACCTGCAGGTGTCCTGGTTATCCGGGTACACCTCTTCCTTATCAAAGGAGTACAGCTGCGCATTGTTCAAGCTCAGCGTCTGCTGCATCATCACCGGCGCCAGCACGCCATTTTCCGGGCACGGCTCGTGGTGCGCGAAGCCGAGCGCATGGCCAACCTCGTGATTGATCAGGTACTGGCGGTAGCGGCCCAGATCCCCCTCATACGGCGCAGCACCCCGGACCCAGCGGGCCTCGTTCAAAATGACCGTGTCCTCGCCGGTCACGCGAGTGCGGCAGCTGGTCTCCATTTCAAGGTGCACGCCGCACAGCTCTCGCGTTGTCGCCGCGGACGCGAGCCGAATCTTCAGCGATGGCTCATCGGCCGCCGTGACGTGTTCAAACCGGAAGCGCGGGTCGTTGGTCCAGCCACGGGGGTCGCTCAAGGTGGCGTCGACAAGCGCGGCGACAGCCTCATTGCCCCCGTACAGTGCCGTGTCGAGCCCATGCTCCACCTCAACAACGAAGCGAACCGTGAGCTCATCCCCCTTGCCAGCCTGCATCCCAGGGTGGCCAACCTCGTAGAAGGTGCCTTCCCCAGTCTCCGTGAACGGACCTCCCGGCGGCAACTGCAGTACGTCCTGCTGGCCTTCCGGCAGCACACTCACCGTGCGCGAGGCCTCGTCACCGTCAGGCTGCTCGACCGCGCTGTCACCAGCGCTTCCCGCAAACACCTCCCCATCGGGGTTTTGCAGCATGTTCACAATCACGAACACCGTCAGCACAGCCAACACCGGAATCGCGTAGGCGCGCCACCCGTACTCGCGGGCGAAGCGCACAAGCCGACCCTCCGCTTCCGGGTCTACCGCGGTGAACTCACCGTCGTCCTCAAAGTCCCAATCCTCGAAAACGTCGGTGTCGTGATTGTTCTTCATGGTCGTAAATGTAGCGGGTTTTAACGCATGAACCCAACGGAACGAGCCTGCGCAGAGCCAAGCTCAACGTACGCAATCTTCTCGGTGCGCACCAAGTACTTCTTACCCTTGTCATCCTCCAACGTCACCGTCGGGGTCTGATCCTCAATCGCCTGCT
Source organism: Corynebacterium sp. NML120713 (assembly GCF_001875735.1). NCBI lineage: Bacteria > Bacillati > Actinomycetota > Actinomycetes > Mycobacteriales > Corynebacteriaceae > Corynebacterium > Corynebacterium sp. NML120713. The sequence continues at coordinate 5,162 of NZ_MLCR01000007.1, read as the reverse complement.
TCACCGTATTGAGCACATCCTCATGCCCCTCAGCAATCGCGATGGAGAGCTCACGTGCGGTGTCTGCAAGACCGATCTTGATATCCATATGTTCGTTTCCGTCCTTATCGTTGTTCATCTTCACGGATGTCAATCCATTGTAACGGCCTACAGCTAAGATGAGGGCGTGTCCAAATCAGCTGCTAGAGAACAGTCACCCGATTTTCATGAGCTAGGGGTCGCCGCCGAACTCATCGATGCCCTCGAGGAGCTCGATATCCATCGCACATTTTCCATCCAGGAACTTGCGATCCCCCTCGCGCTCGACGGCCGCGACATCATCGGCCAAGCCCGCACGGGAATGGGCAAAACCTACGGCTTCGGCATCCCGTTGCTCGACCGAGTATTTGACGACGCCACCATCGCCGAACTCGACGGCACACCCCGCGCCCTCGTGGTCGTCCCCACCCGCGAGCTCGCCGTGCAGGTCGGCGACGACCTGGAGCGGGCAGCGAAGTACACCCCGGTGCGCGTCGCCACCATCTACGGCGGGCGGCCCTACCAGGAGCAGATCGACGCACTACACAAGGGCGTCGACGTCGTCGTGGGCACGCCCGGCCGCCTCATCGACCTCTACCACCAGGGCGAACTGCAGCTCGACCACGTGGCGATCCTCGTCCTCGACGAAGCCGACGAGATGCTCGACATGGGCTTTTTGCCCGACATCGAAACGCTGTGGTCCGCCCTGCCTGACCAACTGCAAACGATGCTGTTCTCCGCGACCATGCCCGGCCAGATCCTGCAGCTGGCGCGCTCCAAGATGAACACGCCGATCCACATCCGCGCCGAGCAAGGCGAGGAAGCCGCCTCCACCCACGAAAGCACCAAACAGGTCGTGTTCTACGCCCACCACATGGACAAACCCGAGGTGCTCGCGCGCGTCCTGCAGGCCAACGGCCGCGGCAAAACCATCATCTTCACCCGCACGAAGCGCTCCGCCGCGCGCGTCGCCGACGACCTCGGCCAGCGCGGCTTCTCCGTCGGCGCCGTCCACGGCGACCTTGGGCAGGGTGCGCGCGAGGCCTCCCTGAACGCTTTCCGCGAAGGGGACGTCGAAATCCTCGTCGCCACGGATGTTGCAGCACGCGGCATCGACGTCGACGACGTCACCCACGTGATCAACTACCAAGTCCCCGACGACCCAATGACCTACGTCCACCGCATCGGCCGCACCGGGCGCGCAGGCCACTCCGGCACCGCCGTGACCATGGCCGACCTCGACGAAACAGCGAAATGGGAAGCAATCAACGAGGAACTTTCCCTCGACAAGCCCCAGCCCCCAACGTGGTTTTCCACCTCCGAAGAGCTCTTCGAGGCCCTGGACATTCCGGACTCGGCTTTATCCACGGTGGGCAAACCGCGTAAAGTGCTCGGAGCACGCCCGCAACGCTCGGGCGAGAGAACACCCTCCACGAGACGTGGAACGAACCGCTCAGGAAGGAAACGGCGTTGAGTCAGCCCCTACGTCGCACCCGCAACGACTTGATCGCGACCGCAGTCATCACCGCGATCGCGATCATCCTCCTTGCCATCGCGTTTTTCACCGCACCGATCCGCAGCTCTCACCTGGAGCCGGCGGCGGAGGAATATGAGAACGCGGGACGCCTCGCCGTCGTCCCCTCGAAGGTCGAGGAAGCCTTCCGCCTTCCGGACACCTCCCCCGGCGTCCAACCCGTGATCGCTGCAGGCATGATCATCACCTACAACGACGGCACCATCACCGCAACCACGCCGGCCGGCGACACCGCCTGGACCTACAAACGCCCGAACGAGCTATGCCTGCTCGGCCATGCGTGGGACAAGATCGTCGCAGCGTACCGCGACAATGCTGGCTGTGGGGACGTCGTCACGATTAACGCGCTCACCGGCGAGTACGCGGGCACACGCTCCGCCATCGCACCCGAGGTAATTACGCGAGTGCAGTCCAACGACCGCGTCGGCTACGTCAGCTCCCACCGCGTCGAGTTGTGGCGCTCCGACATGGTCAAGACCGTCGAATACGGCTACAACGAGGCCCCGCAGGAGCCGGACATGCAGCCAGAGTCCTGCACCATCAACTCCGCGCTGACCCGCACCGACCTGCTGGCGACCACGGAGTACTGCGACGACGGCCCCAAGCTCAAGTTCCAGAACACCACCCCCGAGGACTCCCGTGAGCCCGAGATGTACGAAAGCGTCGACATCTCCGAGAACGCCTACCTCGTCGCGGTGTCCCAGGACGCGGCCGCGATCTACGACCCAGACAGCCACAAAGTCCGCACCTACGACAAGGACGGCAACGACCTCGCCGCCTCCGAAATCCCGCCACTGGATGGCCCGCAGAAGATCGACCAAATTGTCGACGTCCTCCCCGTCGCCGACTTACCCCACCACATGACGTACCACGAAGGCGACACCCTGCTGCTCATGGAACCCTCCCGCCTGAGCGTTACCGGCGTGTTCCAGGGCGCGCTTGGCACCGGCTTCCCCGCCGGCGAGCGCCTGCTCTACGCCTCCGACACCGGCATCGCCGTCGCCAACTGGGACGACAACAAGGTGGAGAAGATCATCCCCGTCGATCGTGGCGGATACACCGGCCCCGTTTACATCGACTCCGCCGGCACCACGATCGTAGAAAAGCGCGGCGAGGAGATCGTCGTTCTCAACACGAACCTCTCCTAACGCCGCGCACCCCGACCCCGCGCCCGTCGCTAGTTAGCTGTTAGCTCTGTTAGCGGCGGGCCTTTTTCAGTTCATACATCGCCTCTTGGTAGGCCGCTGACGCCGGGTGGAACACCGTAATCAACACGAGCACCGCCGAAAGCGCCGTCGCCGCACTGAGTAGGTGCGCGCCCCCGAGGAACATATAAAACGCCACACCGAGCAGGATCGCCTCGATGAGCACGATCGCGCCCGAGCCCCTTGGCCGTCCCCGCAGCGTCGAGATAGCCACAAACGCGACAAAACCGAAGACGATGGCAAGGAACACCGCCGTGCCCAACGCCACGTAATGGCTTGCTTCCGCGCTCGATTCAATGCTGCTATCGCTAATGCCTTCAATCTGGGCGTAGATCAGCATGATGATGTAGCCGAGCATCGCCAAGCACTGCAGCAACACGACGACCGCTCCGAACCGCAGCATGCCCGGAACGCCAGTGTGGGCCAATGAGTTTTCTTTGCTGTTCACACAACGGAGTCTAATGATCAGGGGCAGATTCCGACACCAATTGCGGTTTGGGCAATTGACGATTTGACCTTAGCGAACACATATGTCAGCTAATTCTTTTCTTATATATGCAGCTCAGGGAGCTAAGAGCGTTCTATCACAGGAAACTCACACCACATATGAGCGGCAACAATGAATACAATCCATATGATTCCAATCACACTTTTGCCCAGAACCCTAGCGGAACGGCGAAATACATGCCATCATTTTCGAGTAGCAAAAATTACGGGCTGGTGTCACAGCCCTTAACCCTAAGTCACCACAGGGTTAACGCCAGGTCTGGAAGTGGAGTCCCGCACGATGCGGAGCACTCGCCCGGGCAATGGAATCAAACTTAGTTTGCAACACGCCCCAAAAGGGTTGTGAATGTGGTGCGCAAAAAATACATAGTCACGAAACATTTTTGATCTTGAAGGAGTACTTATTATGGATTGGCGCCACGAAGCCGTTTGCCGCGACGAAGACCCAGAACTCTTCTTCCCTGTCGGCAACTCCGGCCCTGCACTCGCTCAGATCGCCGAAGCCAAGCTTGTTTGCAACCGCTGCCCAGTCACTTCCCACTGCATGAAGTGGGCACTGGAGACCGGCCAGGACGCCGGCGTCTGGGGCGGCCTCTCCGAGGAAGAGCGTCGCGCCCTGAAGCGCCGCAACAAGGCCCGCGCACGCAACCGCGCACGCCTGTCGGCATAGCCTCCTTAGGCTTTTGCCGGTGCCTCTCGCAGAATTTCCTCGGGGGATTTCACCACACTGCGGCAACAACGATAAACTGAATACTTCGTAACTAGGTTTGCACCTAATTCATCGCATTTTAAAGGAGGCACCATGAGCAAGCGTGGCCGTAAGCGTAAGGACCGTCGCAAGAAGAGCGCGAACCGCGGTAAGCGTCCAAACGCATAAGAACGCGAACACTCCCCATCGGCAAGGACCTTGAGCCCACCCGGTGGGGAGTTTTTCGTGCCCTGGTCCGCTGGCATTGCGGGGTGTTTTGGTTGCCTGTGTGGTGGCTGGGCACCACATTCCTACCGCATGCAGACGCGACCAGCAAGCTCTCGCAACGACGGGCCTCAAAACCCGGAATTAGGTGCGCCACCTGCTGATGCCCCGCGCGCCACTAGAAAATAGTTCCCACGCCCGGGAACCATTTTGTGTCTGGGGCCGGTTCCGGTCGACCAGCACCGGCGTTTCTCCAAGTCGCGACGACTGTCTACGAAGATTGTTCCCGGTTTCACTGATCTTCGGGGAACTATCCCGAACCCCGCACAACAACAAAGAAGGGGCCTGTGCCACCAGGAACACTCCCGGTATCACAAGCCCCACGGCCCACTACCCTTTGTTTAGAAGTGCAGACCACCAGACATCGCAGCAGCAACACCACCACCAATTAACAGCAGCAGCACCACAATCGGAGCAACAATCGCCGCGATATTCGTCTCACCAGCAGGCGCACCACTTACATCACCAGCACTCGGTGCTGGACGCTGCGTGGTCAACTGCGAAGACTCATGCTTACCAGCCTTCGCCGTCGTCGTCGGGGCAGCCTGCGCATCCGGCTTCGGCGCACGCGATGCACCAGCCATCGCCTCACCATCAGCATCCGCATCCATGACCGCGGCAACATCAAACCGGCCAGCAAAGGCTTGGGAGCCATCCTCATTGACCACACGCACATCCAACGGCAACGACGATGTCTTGACCACACCCACCGTCACCGGCAACTCCACCGTCGCCTCTCCTTGACCAGCAACCGTGACAACCTGCTCGGCCTTCCCAGACGGGTAGATCACCTCAAGGCGCATCCGGGCCGCATCCAACCCAGGATTTTGAACCTTCAAGCTCACCGTATTCTCACCACGGTGAAGCTCAGGGTCACCTACAACAGCAACCTTCGCGCTGCCCTGCGCGGCCTCAGCTTGCTGCA
>NZ_MLCR01000015.1:0-179317 GCF_001875735.1 Corynebacterium sp. NML120713 | reverse complement strand
TCGGCATTGATGGTCAGTGGAACCCCAGCTTAGGCGTGAGAAAAGGGTGGGCTGGACGCAGCTAAACACACACAAAATGTCCCTTATCGCGACACGCCGTAAAAACACACAAAATGTCCCTTAAGCCGCTTAACCCAACAATTCTTGGCTTAACGTACCTGCTGTCAAAAGCAATGTACCCCGCAACCTGCTTGTGCAGGTTACGGGGCACTCTCGGGGTGGCTGACGGGGCTCGAACCCGCGACACCCAGGATCACAACCTGGTGCTCTACCAGCTGAACTACAGCCACCATCGCTGTTTTTCAACAGCGGGAACTACTTTACAATGAAAGCCTAGGATTGCAAAAACCGCTGGTAGTGGGCGTGTGCGGCGGCTGCAGCGTCGGCGGCCACCTCAGAATCCGGTCCTGGTTCCGGGGTGAATACGCAACGCCGGTAGTAGTCGAGCTCCTGGATGGATTCCACGATGTCGGCGAGCGCGCGGTGCGCCAGCCCCTTCTCGGGCTGGTTGTAGTAAGCGCGCGGGAACCAGCGGCGTGAGAGCTCCTTGATGGTGGAGACGTCGATCATGCGGTAGTGTAGGGCGGCGTCGAGACGCGGCATCTGCTCCCGGATGAATGACCGGTCGGTGGCGATGGAATTGCCAGCAAGCGGCGCTGGGTGGTCTGGGTCGCAGTGCTTTGCAATCAGCGCGAGGACCGCGTCCTCAGCCTCCTTGATGGACACGGAGGAGGAGCGGATCTCGTCGAGAAGCCCGTTCTCGGTGTGCATGTTCAGGACGAAGTCATCCATCTCCGCGAGCTCATCTTCGGTGGCGTGGACGACGAGGTCCAAGCCCTCGTCGAGAATCTCAAGCTGGGCATCGGTGACGAGCGCTGCGACCTCCACGATGACGTGGCGGGACGTATCCAGGCCCGTCATCTCCAGGTCGACCCACACGATGCGGTCGTTTTTTGCAGGGACATCCATCTATTCTTCTCCCATCTTTGCGTAGAACCGCCCCATGATCGGGGCGAGGGCGCCGCGCGGAGCGTACGTCGATACGAAATCCATCACCTTGGAAAGCGGACCCGGCACTACGCGGCGCTTGTTGCTGCGCATCGCGCTGATGGTGTCCTTCGCGCAGGACTCGTACGTGGTCCAGAGGAAGTCCGGCACCACCTTGTCCACGATCGACTGCTCCTCCTCAGGAACCTCAGCCTCACGCACCGGCCCCGGCGCGAGCAGAGTGCAGTGTACGCCGCTGTCCTTGAGCTCATAGTGCAGGGCCTCCGTAAACGTATTGACGCCCGCCTTCGTAAACACGTACGTGGCATTGTTCGGGATCGGCATGTTACCTGCTGCCGAGCCCACGTTGCACAGCGAACCCTCGCCACGCGGCACCATTTGGTCGAGCACCGCCTTCGTGATGCGGAACACCGCCGTGGCGTTGAGGTTGAACTGGTCCGTCTCGTAGTTCCAGTCCTGCTTCATAAACGGACCAAAGGAGGCGATACCGGCGGAGTTCACGCAGATGGTGATCTTCTTCTGCCCGATGTAGTCCAGCAGTGCGGTCACGTCGCGCTCCTTGGACAGGTCTGCCGCGAAGACTTCGGCGTTGATGCCGTGCGCTTGTGCCAGCTCGTTGGCAAGCTGCATCAGCACCGCTTCTCGACGCGCCACCAGCAGTACGTTATATCCAGCAGCAGCAAGTTGGCGCGCAACTGCCTCACCGATGCCCTGTGAAGCGCCGGTAATCAGCGCGAACGAATCAGTAGTTGGGGAGGGAAATGTCATGCACCTCAGGGTACCCGACTGCCCGACTCCGCAATCGAGCGCAACTCCTCGATACAGTCCTGGTATGCGCGGGCACCGGTAGCGGTCAGAGAGACCCAGTCCACGTTCTTGTCCGGGTTCGCCTTGCGGTCCGTAAACAGGGAGACGTAGCCGGCTTCTTTGAGCGCGTCGATGGCCGTGAGGTAGGCGTCGCTCTCTAGCTGGGTGAGAGTACGCAGCCGCTTGGGGTGCATCTCCTTGTTCTCTGCGGCGCCGACGTCGCTGGTGGTGGACTCGGCGGCAAAGAGTGCGGCGCAGATGCTCAAGCACGAGGGTTGCAACAAAATATCAGGCATTGTTCCTCCAGCTCCTCGCGTACGTAACGACGAAAACGACGGTCGCGAACGCGCCGAGCAGACTCGAGAACACCTTGTTCTGAAGCGGGGCGACCTGCAAGAGCGATATGCAGAGGAAGTACACGCCGAAGGGAAGAAACGACATTTTTGGGTCCTCTTTGACCGGCTGTCGGATGCTTGAGCGCACGCCGTTTGACCTGCGTCGCTCGATGACAACGATGCACCCGATACATGGCACAAACAGGAGGAACGGCCAAAACTGGTCGAGAACAAAGATCAGCGGCAGGCTCGCCCCGAAGCAGACCGCCGCGCACAAGATCCACCCCCAAGGAACGGCCGGTCTCTCCCTGGTGCGCTCCTCAGTTTCATGCGCTGCGGCCAGCAACTCGCGGGCCTGAGCGGAAGACATTAAGACGGACATGGCGCCATGGTACATCGGGGGCGATGCTATTTTTGTCGGTGGCGTCGCGCTAGACCATCAATGTCGGCCCAGCGTTGAAATGCGCGGCTGGTGTGTGCGATGACCGAATCCAAATCCGCGGCATGTGTAACGATGTACTCCATCAGTCGGGCGCCTTCTTCGCCTGCGGCTAAATCAGGTCCCTTGCCCTCTGGCTCTCGGACATGAACCGAAAACAAGCGCAGATAAGTGAGCCCAACGATAAGTGCGGTGCGCTTGTTGCCATCGGCAAATGGATGGTTATTGGCTATATGGACGGTCAGCGCGGCTCCTCTATCAAACACCGAGGCGTACCGGGGCTGGCCACTGAATAACTGGAACGGGGCGTAAACTGCACTTTCCAAAGAAGCCCGGTCCACAGTAAATCCAAGATAACTCTCCGGTTCTCCGTTCGCGTTTACACGATCCCCGCAGCCTTGATTCACTGCGCACGCCAACTCCACGAGCATTTGAGCTAAAAGCTGCTCTCTGGAAGCTTCACTGTGGTCAGACAATTGCGTTGATTACCGGTCCGCGAGGAGTGAAAGGGTGTTGTGCCATTCCGCTTCGACTTCATGTGCAGTGGCAAGCAGATGATCGAAGCTAGGAAGGTGATCCACGTCTGGCAGGGAAGGCGAGTCTGGGACAGAATGTCCTGACTGGAGCAACTCCGTGAACTCTTCGCGCATCGTGGTCATGCTCAAAGCGCTGCTACAATGCGTGGCCCCGACCGCGTTGCTGCGTGCTTCCTGCCAAGCTCGACCGTGGCTCATGTCTGACAACTCCGCGGATGTCAGCGAACCGTAGAAATTCACAACGCTTTCAATCGTTGCTCGGGCAAATGGCGAAAGTGCCGAAGAATTCCCACCAGGAACGTGTGGGACCTCCCATCCACGCGCGACGTTTTCTGTACTGCGGCGGAGGTCATAGGGGACGGGTCCTTTTGCCCAAGCTTGCAGCTCTTCTTCAAATAATGGCATTCCGGTCCAGGCAAGGTGCCAGCCTTGGGAAAAGAAGCAGATTTTATAAAGCTTCATCTTGTCGACGCCGGGGATGAGTTCGGTCACATACTGGCCGGCGTCAAGAATATTGGACATAGTGATCACCAACTTTAGAGAGGCTTCAGGAACCCAACGGTACTCGAACCTAATGGACCGCTATCCTACCAGCACATACGAGTGTGCTACGAGTGAAGTTGTTTTGCTTGAGGGCTGTTCTTTACGGGGCTGCCTGGGCGGCTGGCGCGCCACGTGACAGGGGAGACGCCACAGTGCTCGGCACATTCCGGAACGCGCCATAGGCGCGGCCGGTCTACTCATCGATAATGATGGGCTGCACGGCTATGCCTTCTTTTTGTTCTTGTCGATGCCGTAACCGACGGCAAGGAAGGCGAGACCGAAAAGAGGGTTGGCGCCTGCGAGGGTGGTGATGATGCCGGTTCCGGCTCCAAGGAGTGTGAATCTCATTGTGGGTCCTTTCTTCAAACCCACCATACCAACAAAAACACCCCCACCACCAGGTAAAACGCCAGGCAACGGGGGTAAACGAAAAGCGCCCCCAGCAGGATTCGAACCCGCGACACACCGGGTAGAAGCCGGTTGCTCTAATCCACTGAGCTATGGAGGCTGAGCTGGGCGTCGATAAATCGGCGCCCAAGCCTTCGATAGTATAGCGCAGTTAGATTCCGCACAGCGCGCGGGTGGCGTCGCTGATGGTGGCCAGGCGGGCGTCTGCGGCGGCCCAGTCAGGCGCCTCTCCTGTTTCGACTGGCAGGACCACCTCGAGGTAGCACTTCAGCTTCGGCTCGGTGCCGCTCGGGCGGATGACTACGCGGTCGTTGTCCGCGGTGCGGATCAGGATGCCGTTGGTGCCTGGGGTGGCGCCGTAGCCGTTGTTGAGGTCGACGTACTCGACAACCTCAGAGCCAGCGAGCTCCGTCGGGGTGTGTGCGCGGAGGCGCTGCATGGCGTCGCTGATGAGGGAGAGGTCTTCGACGCGGAAGGTCAGCGGCTGGGTACGGTACAGTCCGTACTTGCTGGCCAGGGCGTCGAACTGCTCGAGCACGCTCATGTTGCGCGCCTTGAGCTGCGCCACGATCGAGCCGACGATCACCGCGGCGGACATGCCGTCCTTGTCGCGGGCGTGCGCCGGGTCGACGCAGTAGCCGATCGCTTCCTCGTAGCCGAACACGAGCTGCGGGGTGCGTCCGATCCACTTGAACCCGGTGAGCGTCGTTGCGTGCTCGAGCCCGTGCGCTGCCGCGATTTTGCCGAGCAGCCTGCCCGAAACAATCGAGCACGCCGTCGAACCGCCCTGCGCGCGCGACGCCATGTACTCGCCGATCAGTGCTCCGGTCTCGTCGCCGGAGAGTTTCACCCAGCCGTTGCCCAGCGGGGTGCCCGCGCTTGGGGTGGTGCGCGCCGGGACGGCGACTGCGCAGCGGTCGGCGTCGGGGTCGAGGGCGATGATGACGTCTGCGTTGACCTCGTTCGCCCTCTCGACGGCAAGATCGAGGGCACCGTCTTCCTCCGGGTTGGGGAAGGCGACGGTGGGGAAATCAGGGTCAGGCTTCCACTGCTTTTCGACGCCCACTACGTCCCCAAAGCCCGCAGCCTCCAGGGTGGCGCGTGCGAGTTCGCCACCGACGCCGTGCATTGGTGTGAGCACGATCGTGATCGGTGGGGTGCCGTCGAGGTCGCTAAGCGCGCTGGTGGCGGCGACGTAGTCCTCGCGGGTGTCCACCTGCTCGATGGTCGTGTCGAGCGGGAGGTCCGTCGCGCCAGGTGCGGCGGCGATGCAGGCGGCGATCTCGGCGTCGGCAGGTGAGATGATCTGGCAGCCGGCGGCGTTATCTGCGTCGACGACGCGCCCGCCGAGGTAGACCTTGTAGCCGTTGTCCCACTTCGGGTTGTGGGAGGCGGTGACCATGATGCCGGCGTCGGCGTTGAGCGTGCGCACGCTGAAGGAAGTCAGCGGGGTCGGCTGGGCCAGCGGCAACAGCATGGCGTGCCCACCCGCGCCGGCGACGACCTCAGCTGCGGCCTGCGCGAATTTGGCGGAGCCGTGGCGGGCGTCGCACCCGATGACCACGCGAGGCGTGTCCACCTGCTGCTTGAGCCATTCCATGAGCCCGGCGGTGGCGCGCATGACCACGGCCTGGTTCATGCGGGACTCGCCGAAGCCAATCTCGCCGCGCAGCCCCGCGGTGCCGAACTGGAGCGGGCCGGCGAAGGCCTTCGCAAGCTCGGCCTCGTCGTCGAGGACGGCAGTTAACGCCTCGCGGGTGGCGGGATCGGGATCTTGCGCGATCCAAGCCTCGGCCTGTGCACGAAGATCAGTAGCCATTGTTAGTTCCACCCTTCCAGCACCGCTGCGGAGCTGGACAGGCCCAGGCGGGACGCGCCAGCCTCAATCATTTCCTTCGCGGTGGCGGCGTCGCGGATGCCGCCGGAGGCCTTCACGCCGAGCTTGTCGCCGACGGTCTCGCGCATCAGTTTCACCGCGTGCGCGGAGGCACCACCAGCGGGGTGGAAGCCTGTCGAGGTCTTCACGAAGTCGGCACCGGCCTCCATGGAAGCCTTGCACGCTGCGACGATCTCCTCGTCGGTGAGGACGGCGGACTCGATGATGACCTTGAGCAGCTTGTCGCCGCACGCCTTCTTTACTGCGGCGATGTCGTCGCGTACGACGTCCCACTTGCCTTCCTTGGCGGCACCCAGGTTGATGACCATGTCAACCTCGTCCGCGCCGTTGGCAACGCTGTGTGCGGCGTCGGCAGCCTTTGCCTCAGTTGGGACTGCGCCGGACGGGAAGCCACACACCACTGCGACCTTCAGATCAGCTGGGGTCTCGATGGGCAGCATGGATGGGGAGACGCAGACGGAGTACGTGCCGAGGTGCGAAGCTTCGTCGATAAGCTTGGCGACGTCCTCGTGGGTGGCCTCCGGCTTGAGCAGCGTGTGGTCGATCATCTGGGCGACATTTTGGCGAGTAAGCATGTTGAAAAACTCCTTGAGTTGTAGAAAGTGTGCAGGTTAAGCCGGTTGCTTCATGCGCGCAGTGAGCGCTGCATAGAGCGCGGTGCCGGCGACTGCGATGATGGCCAGGATGAGCATGACGGTGGGGTAGCTGCCCGAGTTTTGTGGCAGGAAGCCTGGCACCCCAAGGCCGAGATCCACCAGCTTCGCGCTGTACGCGATGCCGAGCGGGACGGCGACGTTGATTGTGAGGTTGTAGAAACCGATTGCGATACCCGACTTCGCAGCGGGGATATTGCCGATTGCCGTCGCGACCAGTGGCGCGTACAGCAGGGCGAAACCGCAGGCGAAGAGCAGGGAGGAAAGCATGAAGACCCACGGGCTGGCTTCCATCCCGACTGCGAGGAGCAGCAACGCGATGGTGATGGAGGCGAGTGCGGTGAAGATCGCGGGGCGCGTCGGCAAGAACTTGCCGATCTTGCCTGAGAGCGCGCCGACGATGACGGCGCCGGTGTAGCCCGGGATGAGCAGCAGGGAGGCGTCGTCAGCGCTGAGCCCGTGGACGGCCTTCGCCATTGCGGGGAAGAGCACCAGGTAGCCGAGCTGCACCGAGTAGACAATCGCGACGAGCACGATGGCGGTGACGTAGGCGCGGTTCTGGAAGAACTCCGGGTTGACCAGCGGGCGCTTGCCCTTCTTCACGTGGGCGATGAATGCGACCAGCGCGAGAACCAGCGGGATGAGCCACAGTACCTGGAAGGCCTGCATGAACATGATGGCGCTGGTCGCGAGCACGGCGATGAGGAACAAGCCCAGCCAGTCGACATGGCCCGACTCCAGGGAGGCCTCCTCCGGGACCGTCTTCATGATGACGGGGACGGCGAAGATCAGGATGAGCGGGATGAGGAACATCGCGGTCCACGAGATATGGGTGGCGATGTAGCCCGAGGTCAGCGCGCCGAAGAGCGTCGCGCCCTGGAAAGCAGACGTGGAAAAGCCCAGGTAGGTCTTCTGATCCTTCTCGCTGAGGTGTTTGGTCACGTAGATGACGTAGAGCGTCTCCGCCGCAGCGAGGCCGGTGGTCTGCACCACGCGGCCGGCCAGGACCAGCCCCCACACGTTCTGACCCAGGTAGCCGATGACCGAGCCGACCAGCGTCAGCGTGATACCGACCATCAGTAGCTTGCGGATACTCACCACGTCAGCCAATGCCGCGTACACCACCGCGCCGATGCCGATGATCACGCCCGCGAGCGAGGCCTGCAAGCTGACCTCATTGAGGGAAAGGTTGAGCGCCTCACCCATCGAGTCGGTCATGAACTTGAAACCGTTATCGATGATCAGCGAGAACACGAAGGTAAACAGGATGATCGGCACGGCCCGCTTCGGGCTGAGCGCCTTTTGAACTGTTTGAGATGTCATGGTGAGTTCCTTCAAACGTGTAGGGACGGGTTGTGATTTAGACGGCGGCCAGCGGAAGTGCCAGCTCCATCATCTGGGTAAACGCGCTCTGACGCTCCTCAGCGGAGGCCTTCTCGCCGGAGCCAATGACGTCGGAGACGGTGAAGATCCCCATCGCGTCAACGCCTGCCTCGGCAGCGACGGCGTAGAGGCCGGCGGATTCCATCTCGACGCCGAGCACGCCCATCTTGGCCCAGCGGTCGTTGACGTCGTCCTTGAAGTTGTAGAAAACGTCGGAGGACAAGATGTTGCCCACATGGATGTCGACGCCCTGCTTCTGCGACTCCTTGTAGGTTGCCTCGAGCAGCTTCCAGGACGCGGTCGGGGCGTAGGTGCCCGGCAGGTCGTACTGCTCGATGAAGTGCGAGTCCGTGGATGCGGAGGAGGCGACGATGATGTCGAAGAGCTTCATGTCAGGCTGGAAGCATGCGCAGGAGCCGACGCGGATGAGCTTCTTTACGCCGAAGAAGTGAATGAGCTCGTAGGCGTAGAGGCTGATGGACGGAATGCCCATGCCGGAGCCCATCACGGAAACTTCGTGGCCTTGGTAGGTGCCGGTGTAGCCGAGCATGTTGCGCACGGCGTTGAACTGGACTGGGTTTTCCAGGTAGGTCTCTGCGATGAACTTCGCGCGCAGTGGGTCGCCCGGCATGAGGACGGTTTCAGCGATTGGTCCGGTTGGGACGATGTGCGGTGTGGAGACGGTCGGGGTGGACATGTGCAACTCCTTTTTCGGTAGCTGGTTGACCTTTCGCTGTCCACTCTAAGACCGTTCGGAACATATGACAATATCAAAGTTTGCAAATGTTCTGATTGGGGGTGCAAACCACCCCAGATGGGGGAGAAGGGGCGTCAATTAGCGGGTCTTCGCGATCTCCAGCACCCGAACCGCCGTCGGCTGATCAATCACCAAATCACTGGCCAGCCCCATCCACAGCGCCGTCTCAATCGCCTCAGCTTTATACAAACCCCCAGCTACCAGCACTCGACGTGGTCTCGCCCGCAGCTCGTCAAGCTCAATGCCCACCGTCAGATCATCAATTCTTTTCGACGCCACATCCCCCTCCCGCGTGTAGAACCGCGAACAAGCGTCACCCACCGCAACGCCGAGCAGCTCCCGCGACATCTCCTCAGAGAGGTACCCCAGGTTCATCAGCAGGCTCTGTTTTCGTACCGATCCCACCGTGAACACCGCCACGTCCGTCTCCCGCCCATGCTGCAGCACGTCGGCGATATGGGAATCCTGCTCCACAATCTCCTTGGTTTCCACCCGCTCAAAAATGACAGGCAACGGGAGCGTTAACGCGGGCGCGTTGAACGCGGTGCAGAAACCGGTGATCGTCTCAAAGTCATTCGTTGCCAGGTTGGAACGCGACGACCCACCTTTCAATTGCACAATCTGGCGCGCCCGCATGTTCGTCGATCGTAGATTCCGCGCAATGTTGAGCAGCGTTTTTCCCCAGGACACCCCCACCGAAAGGCCATCCAACGGCATCGACTCCAGGTAGCGTGCGCCAGCCACCCCAAGATCCTCCATGATCGCTGCAGATGGGTTCGCCGGGTGAACAATCCGCACACCCTCCAGCGTGTACCGGGAGGTGAGATCCTCGATCAGGATCTCGTCCGCCTCCTGCGGGTCGTGTACCTCAATAGTGACGTAGCCACGGTCCTTCGCGTGCTGCAGAAGCTTCGCCACCGTAGGACGGGAGCAGCCCATCTCCGCAGCAACCTCCGCCTGACTCAGCTCCGAGCGGTAATACAACTTGGCAGCCGTCAGCGCATCCCGATCACGTGTGTCCATGCACTACAGCGTAGCGCCTGGGGGTTTGCCCTTAACTGTGTGGCAATATCTTGGCTAGGCCCTAAGCGAAAGGAAAACCATGAGCAACGACGAAGTAACGATGCCACGCAAAGAATACGAGGCGCTGAAACGAGAAAATGCTCGACTGCGCAAAGAAGCCAAGCTGTGGAAGGACACTAGCGATGTCCTGGGAAAAGCTATGGGGTCTCTGCCAAAGCAACATGGCGGGACCTCCGACGCGGCGGAAAAATTCTAAGCCCCGAAGAAACGAAGCGGTACGAGGAAGGAGTACGTCAAGAAAACGAGTTCCTGGATCTACTCATGGGCGTCGGGCATTCTATGAGTCGCGCCTGCAAAATTTTGAAGATCTCACGCTCGAGGCGCTATTACCAGACCAACCCGAGGCCCAAAAAGGAAAATCCGATCCCTCACCGCGAACGAAACATCCCACGTATTCCGGATTCAGATGTACAACAGATTCTCGATCTTTTCGACGCCCACCCCGACCTGAGCGCGGACGCCATCTATCAGAAGGCGCAAGACAGCGGGTTGCAGCTCGCGAGCTTGCGGACTTTCTACCGCATCGCCCGTGCACACGGGAAGCTACAGCGTCAGCGCCGCGCTGCTGAATCAGACTCGTAAATCCACCGTGGCGTTTTTCGCGACGGACCCTCTGCGTTGGGTGTCCGCGCGGCGGACACTTATTGGTGGTGGGTTTTCTGGAGCTGCTGGTGAGAGGGCTGCCGCGGACAGAGTGCGGTCAGGGTGTCCGCGGGGCGGACAGTTCTTTGGCGATCCGGTCTCACCGGTTGAGTGTCCGCGGGGCGGACAGGGCAAGTGGTTGGTTCTGCCCAATCCGCGAGGTGGGAGAGGTGCCGCGGACATGGTGTGGCATGCCAGTTGTCCGCGGGGCGGACAGGTTTTCTGGGTTGGGGCATCCCCGGGTGAGTGTCCGTGCGGCGGACAGATTAAGTGGTTGGTTTTCTCAAACGGCTGATGAACGTGCTGCCGCGGACATGGTGTTGCATGCAGGTTGTCCGCGGCGCGGAATCGGCGAATGGTGGATGGCAGCGTTCTTTTAAGTGAACTGTCCCCGACAGGTCCGAGTCCTGGTGGGGCAGAGCAAGAAGCTATTGCTCACACTAGTGACGTGGAGGGGGAGAAGTGGGCGTCGAAAAACTTGGGAACAGGCAGATTTCGAACGTAGGGTAGTGAGCATGTCAAATGCGCAGGTTGCCTCAAAGTCGGCGGTGAAAGCGGCGTTTCCGCTGTATCTTGCGGCGGGGCTCGTCGCGGCGCTCATCGCCGGGGTGATTTCGGAGATGTTCGCGGGCGCCTCGCTCGCAGCGTTGGGTATCCCGGATCCGGGAGCTGTGACGACGTTCGGCCTGCCGGCCCTACGCGGCGCCGCATGGGTGCTGGCCGCGCTGGCTGCCGGGTCCTACCTCTTTTCTGCGTGGTTGCTGCCGCCGAAGCAGACGGGCGCTGACCTCAACGGCGCGCGCCTGACCGTCGACGGGGTGATTGCTTCCCGGACGGGGGCGGCATCATCCGCGGGGTTGGCGCTGATCGGTGTGGTGATGGTGCCGCTGGTGCTTTCCGACGTCTCAGGCCAGCCGTTGAGCACCGTAATGTTTGAGGTCGACGCCTGGGCCCTAGCGCTGGACAAGGTTGCTGACGCCCGCGTCTGGCTCATTGTCGCGGCGATCGCGGCGTGTGTGTCCGTGGCGGGGTATCGGGTGTCGTGTTGGTGGTCGCAGGTGGCGTTATTCATCGGCTCGTTGTTGGCGATTATGCCGCTGGCGCTGACTGGTCACTCCGCGACCGGTGGCGACCACGACTTCGGCACGAACTCCTTCATCTGGCACCTGGTATTCCTGCTGGTGTGGGTTGGTGCCCTGATGGCGCTGGTGGCGCACGGTTTCAGGTTGGGGCCGGACTTGGCGCCAGCGGTGCGCAGATACTCGCGCATCGCGTTGTTCGCCTTCGTAGCGATGGCGGTGTCGGGCGTGATTAACGGTGCGATCCGCGTGCACCTGGACGACATCACCCGCTACGCCTACGGCTGGGTGCTGGTGGGCAAGCTGGTCGGCATCCTGCTGCTTGGTTTGATGGGGTACGCACACCGCGAGCGGACGATTCCGGCGCTTGAGGCGGAGGGGCCGTCGCAACGCAGAGCGTTCGTACGGCTCGGCGCGGTGGAAGTGCTGGTGATGGCCGCTGTGACCGGCCTAGCGGTGACGCTCGGGCGCACTCCGCCGCCACCGCCGCGGGACCCGAACCTCACCCCGATGCAGATCCAGATGGGCTACAACCTCGAGGACCCACTGACCTGGTCGAACTGGGTCGGGCTGTGGCGATTCGAGCTGCTCTACAGCGTGATCGCGATCCTGCTGGCCGTCTACTACCTGCACCTGACGCGCCGGGTGAGCGGATGGTCCAAGGGGCGCACGGCGTGGTGGCTGCTGGGTTGCGCGACCGTCGTAGTCACGATGTGCTCCGGCATTGGGCTGCACATGCCGGCCTCTTACTCGGCGCACATGACGGTCCACATGATCCTGTCGATGGGTGTGCCGGTGTTCCTCGTGCTGGGCGCGCCGCTGACGCTCATTATCGACGCCTACCCGTCCGGCGAGTTCAACCCCCGGCTGTGGGCGGAGTCCTTCCAGCGCAGTAAGTTCCTGCGCATCGTGACGTACCCGCCGGTGTCCGCGGTGCAGTTCCTGGTGTTCTTCTACGTCATGTACGTGTTCACTGATCTCTACGAACTGATGATTTCGGAGCACGCCGGCCACGTCATCATGAATGCGGTGTTCCTGGTGTCGGGCTACTTCTACTTCTGGGAGCTCATCGGCCCGGACTACATCGAGGGGCGCGTGACGGCGAAGACGCGCCTGCTGTGGCTGTGGATCTCCATGCCGGTGCACCTCTTTATGGGCGTGTACCTCATGCAGCTCAACACCGTGATGGGCGAGGAGTTCTACCGTTCGCTGCTCCTGCCGTGGGACCCGGATCTGCTGGCGGACCAGAAGGTGGGCGGCGGTATCGCCTGGGCGTCGGGCTCGTTCCCGCTGGTTATCGTGTTCGGTGTGCTGTTCATCCTGTGGTGGCGCGAGGACCGCGCAGAAACCGCAGAGGTCGACCGCATCGCGGACGAGACTGACGACGCCGAGTGGCGCGCCTACAACGAAATGCTCGCACAGTACACGTCGGATACCCCGCAGCACAAGGGCTAATCGACGATTCCCTGGGATCTGTGGAATTCCAAAAATCAATCCACAGGCTGCAAGGCCGCATCCTTTCTTTTCTGTTTCTGCACTGGAAAGCTCCGAGTTGTACCAGTTCAGCAAACAATTGAAAGGACACAACAATGAGCCAGATGAACGTCACCGTATGCGGAAACTTGACGGCAGCACCGTACTTTAAGTGGTTCCCGGCGTCGGGAAACTCGGTGTGCAAGATGCGCATCGCGTCCTCCCGCAGGCGGCGCACGGGCGAGCAGGACAACCAAGGCCGCGACATTTGGGAGGACACGGACCAGCTCTACATCGACGTCGAGTGTTGGAACCAGCTCGCCATCAACGCGCGCACCTCACTGTTCCGTGGCGCGCCGGTGATGGTCTCCGGACGGTTGGTCACGGAGACCTGGGTGGAAACTAACGACGCCGGTGAGAAGCTCAACCGGTACCGCACCGTGCTGAAAGCGGACAAGGTCGCGTTCGAGCTCGGCATGCACCAGATCTCCTCCTGGAAGATCACCGAGAACGGCCACACACTCGAGGGCCAGCCTGCGGTGAAGATCAAGACGGCGGTCGACTTCATGACGGAAGAGGAGCGCGAGTTCTACTTCGAGCAAATGAAGATGCAGGCGTCGGACTCGGCGGCGGCTACGGAACCACAACCGCAGTCGCCTGAACTCGAGCCGGTAGCTGTGGGTGCTGGCAGCGGCGAAAGTGACGACGGCCCCGCGCCGTTCTGACGCCCGCGGTTGCGCTCTCGCTCGGCGCTGGGGAAGCGCACGTTCACCTTTCGCTGATGTACCCTGTGAAACGATGTATGTCCGCTTCAGTTAAAGGGGTTTTTACGTGGCTGAGTTCATCTACACGATGAAAAACGTTCGCAGGGCCATCGGTGACAAGGTCATTTTGGACAATGTCACCATGGCCTTTTATCCCGGCGCCAAGATTGGTGTCGTTGGGCCAAACGGCGCAGGTAAGTCCTCGCTACTCAAGATCATGGCGGGGATTGACCAGCCAAACAACGGCGAAGCATTCCTGGATCCCGGCGCAACGGTCGGCATCCTCCTGCAGGAGCCACCGCTGAACGAGGAGAAGACCGTTCGAGAGAACGTCGAAGAGGGCCTCGGCGACATCTTCGAGAAGAAGCAGCGCTTCGAAGAAATCGCTGAAGAGATGGCGACGAACTACACCGACGAGCTCATGGAAGAAATGGGCAAACTCCAGGAGGAGCTCGACGCCGCTGACGCCTGGGAGGTCGATTCCAAGATTGAGCAGGCGATGGAAGCACTGCGCTGCCCGCCGTCCGATAGCCCGGTGACCAAGCTTTCCGGTGGTGAGCGCCGCCGCGTCGCGCTGGCGAAGCTGCTGCTGTCCGAACCGGACCTGCTGCTGCTCGACGAGCCAACGAACCACCTGGACGCCGAGTCCGTCCTGTGGCTGGAGAAGCACCTGCAGTCCTACCCGGGCGCAGTTCTGGCGATTACCCACGACCGCTACTTCCTGGACAACGTGGCCGAGTGGATCTGTGAGGTCGACCGCGGCAAGCTCTACCCATACGAGGGCAACTACTCCACCTACCTGGAGAAGAAGGCCGAGCGCCTCGAGGTTGCTGGCAAGAAGGACCAGAAACTGCAGAAGCGTCTGAAGAACGAGCTCGAGTGGGTACGATCCTCGCCGAAGGCGCGCCAGGCGAAGAACAAAGCGCGTCTGGAACGCTACGAGGAAATGGCTGCCGAGGCAGAGCAGTACAAGAAGCTGGACTTCGAAGAAATCCAGATCCCGACGCCTCCACGCCTGGGCAACAAGGTCGTCGAGGTCGAGCACCTGGACAAGGGCTTCGACGGCCGCGTCCTGATCAAGGACCTGTCCTTCACGCTGCCGCGCAACGGCATCGTGGGCGTGATCGGCCCGAACGGTGTGGGTAAGTCCACCCTGTTCAAGACCATCGTTGGGCTGGAAGAGCCAGACGCAGGCACCGTCGTGGTCGGTGAGACCGTGAAGCTGTCCTACGTCGACCAGAACCGCGAAAACATCGACCCGGAAAAGACGGTGTGGGAAGTAGTCTCGGACGGCCTCGACTACATCGTGGTCGGCCAGAACGAAATGCCGTCGCGGGCCTACCTCTCGGCGTTCGGTTTCAAGGGCGCTGACCAGCAGAAGCCGTCCAAGGTGCTCTCCGGTGGTGAGCGTAACCGCCTGAACCTGGCGCTGACGCTGAAGCAGGGCGGCAACCTGATCCTGCTCGACGAGCCGACCAACGACTTGGACGTCGAAACCCTTGGCTCGCTTGAGAATGCGCTGCAAAAGTTCCCAGGTTGCGCTGTCGTGATTTCGCACGACCGCTGGTTCCTGGACCGCACCTGTACCCACATCCTCGCCTGGGAAGGCAACGTTGAGGAAGGCAAGTGGTACTGGTTCGAGGGCAACTTCGGCGACTACGAGAAGAACAAGGTTGAGCGCCTCGGTGAGGAAGCGGCGAAGCCATCGCGCGTCACGCACCGCAAGCTCAGCCGCTAACAGTGGAAAAGGTAGGAATTGGCTATGTCGGAACAGAATATGCGCGGCAGGATTCACACGCACTCCATCTCGCTGAGGTGGAACGAT
This sequence comes from Corynebacterium sp. NML120713, assembly GCF_001875735.1. Lineage (NCBI taxonomy): Bacteria > Bacillati > Actinomycetota > Actinomycetes > Mycobacteriales > Corynebacteriaceae > Corynebacterium > Corynebacterium sp. NML120713. Next base: position 163,685 of record NZ_MLCR01000015.1, on the reverse strand, counting down.
TTTGACCGGTACGGCCATGTGACAAACTCGGCTTACATCGAGATCGCGCAGCAGGCGCGACTCGCGTTTGCCCAGGAGTTCTTCGAGTCTCAGGGGTACGAGTTTGTGGTGTTCGTTCGGCGCATCGAGGCGGACTACGTTCGCCCGGTGCTGCCGAACACGCAGGCAGTGACCGTTGATACGCAGGTGATCCACCTCGGCAACACGTCGTTTACGACGCGTCAGGAGATCAAGGACGCACAAGGCAGCGTCTGTTGTGTGATTGATTGCGTACAGGTCACCGTGGATAAGCGGACGGCGAGCCCGCGAGCAATCACCTCGCAGGAGCTCGGCATCCTTGCCCGCGCCTACACAACGCTCGACGGTGACGACGAGCTGGGGCAGGCATAGGTGGCTACCACCGAAACGCTGACTGTTGAGCAGGGGGAGCGCGGACTGCGCGCCCTGCTGCAGCGCGCCCTCGCACTCCAGGATGACGCCTACGCACGGTTCCAGCGAGTCGGGGAACACGACGTCGACGTCTTTGTCACCACCCCGTTCGACTGCGTCGCCTCGCGCCGGGTCCGCGGAACTATCTCCCGCGACGGTGCGGTGGTGCCTGCGCGCCGGGTTCTCGAGGCACTCGAAACTGCGACGGGAACACTTGGCGCGGCGCAGGATCAGAACTGGCCTGGGGCACTGCCACCGGCGCAAGGGTTCACGCTGCGCGAAGAGGTGCCGATTGCGACCGCGCGCCAGCTCGCCGACGAAGGCCGCAACCTTGCGCGCCAATTCGCGGGCCCGCTCGGCCCGCCAGTCTCGCTCCTGGATGGCGTCGTCATCACCGTCGACGCAGATGAGCGTGGTCCGAAGCTCGAAATCCCTATGCGCGCGGTGTTTACCTGCACCTCGCTCGGGCTCATCCCCGGGTTCGAAGCCCCGGTCGAGGTGCCTCGCTACCTGCGGATTTCAAGCGCCGGCAGGTGGGTGCGTATCGACGCCCCCTTCGGCACCGTCTACCACAGCAAGTCGCTGAGCCTATTCGTATGACCGCGGGCCCTGGTTGATCATCATGTACGCGACCCGCTGCATGTGATTCCACAGGGCATCGCGGTATGGCTGGGGCAAGGTGGCGTCGTCAAACTCGGCGACGGCCTTGCCCATCAGCTCGAGCCAGCGGTCCGCTTCGGCTTCCCGGATTGCGAACGGGAAGTGTCGGCGGCGCAGCATCGGGTTGCCGCGGCGCTCTTGGTAGGTGCGCGGGCCGCCCCAGTATTGGGAGAGGAACCAGCGCAGGCGTGATTCGGCGCCTTCCCAATCATCGTCGGGGTACATCGGCCCGATGAGGTCGTCTTCCTTGACCTGGGCATAGAAGCGTTGGACGAGCGTGCGGAAGAATTCCTCGCCGCCGACGGCCTCGTAGAGCGTCTGCTCCGCTTCGCTCTTATTGCTGATCTGCATTGTTGTTTTCGCCTCCAGGGGTGTGGTCCAAGTGTCGGATATAGGTCGGTTCCGTGCCAGGCAGCGGCACGCCGTTCGCGTGGAGTGCCTCGAGGATAACCGCAGTCATAAAACGGGAGACGCCCCACTGCTCGCCGGGCAGCGTATTGACCATCACGCGCAGAGTCGCGCACTCTGGGTCGAACTTGGAAATACCCAGCATGGTCGCCTCGCCGACGAGCTTATCCGCGATCTCGGGGCGCGTTACTGCGTCCTGCATCGCGGCCTCGACGACGCTGGCTGCCTGATCTGGGTCCGCCTGGATGGAAACCGGGATTTCGAGGCGGGCAACGGAGTAGACGTCGCTCTGGTTGCCCAGCAGATCAATATCGCCGTTTCGGACGTACCACAGTGTGCCGTCAATATCGCGCACGGTGGTGATACGCATCGTGACGTGCTCGACGGTGCCTTCGATACCGTTGACGGCGATGACATCGCCGACACCGTACTGGTTTTCCAGCAGCATGAAGATGCCGCTGAGGAAGTCCTTCACCAGCGACTGCGCGCCGAAGCCGAGGGCGACGCCCACAACGCCTGCAGAGGCGACGAGTGGTGCAACATTGACCCCGAGCTGGTCCAGCACCGCAAGCACCGCCCACACCCAGATGACGATGGCTGCCGCGGAGCGCCCGACGTTCGCCAGCGTGAGAATGCGCTGCTGACGTCGTTGCTCCTGCGAGCGAGAGTGGGCAGTATCTGGCTCTGAAGCGCCAGCGCGGCGCCGTAACGGTAGGGCACTACCCGGGGAATTGATGGCATTGTTCGCCGCTTTCGTGATGACTCTGCGCACCACGAGATGCAGCACGAGTGCAATTGCAAGGATGAGCAGGATCCACAGTGGGCGGGTGACAAAAATGTCCCGTGTGGCTGGATCGTTCCACCACGATGTGACGGAGTCGACGGCTTCGTCGACATCTGGAACGCTCACGGATTTGGCTAAGACTGATGGAGATAACTGCGTAATAGAAAACATTGTGCTCTAGTTTACGCGCTACGTTTCGAGTGGCTGTCGAGCACCCGGTTTACCGCAAATGGGGGTGTTCGCAGTGGCTTGGGCGATGTTGGCATTGGCGTTGGAGATTCCTGAATTTGGCACGTCGATAGGGTTCAACTGAAAGTATGACTTTGCCATTTGTGGCCGCATCAAGTGTCGCGCATTTTGCTCAAATTTATTGTTAGGTACTTTTATGGTCCAATGAACTATATTAGAAACAACTGAGATTTTGGTGTTGTACCTTTTGGCGTCACACCTGGAGTTATGGGCGGGCGGCAGTGAACCTAAACGCAGCCGCAAAAATAGGAGGAATTTATGGCGAAAAAGCCAGCGTATGTAGCGATTGCTGACGCTCTGCGGAGCCAGATCGAATCGCGCGAGCTCGAACCCGGCGACAAGCTACCCCCAGAACGCGAACTTGTAGACATGTACGGGGTGGCACGCATGACCGTGCGCCATGCACTGGACCTATTGCAACTCGAGGGAATTATTGAGCGTAAGCGTGGCCGCACCGGTGGCACATTCGTTCGCGCGCTACCTCCGATCATCGACTTGACGGGCAAGGTATCGCTGACGGAGCAGTTTATCGCGCATGGTCTGGACGTCTCTTCCGAACTGATTTCGGAGACCGCTGCGCCCGCACCGCAGATCGTCGTCTCTGCATTCGGCGTAGACTCCCGCGATAAGTTGCTCACCAGCGAGCTCGTTCACTTTGCCAACGGTAACCCGGTGTTCGCTGAAACCACGTACGTTCGTCCCGGTTATGAGTCCAAGTACAGCCGTAGCTCCGTCGACTACGCACGTGGCCAGCGTACCGACCTGGGTGGCGTGACTCCTCACCTGCGCCGCGAGGACATCCTGTTCCCGGCCAACCCGACCGATAAGGAGCGCGAGAGCCTCTCCTTGGCGGCGAACACCCCGGTGCACCGCATCACGCGCAAGCTCTTTGAGGGTGACACGCTGGTCATGTTCGCCTCTATCGTGGCTCGCACGGATGCGGCGCAGATCCGCATCGTCGAGGAGCTCTAGCCTCTAGCGCAGCGTTTTCGCTGCGCCTTCCGCGCCTGCGTCGCCAACACGGTTGCGCAGCGCGCGCTCCACGCGGGCCTTACCCTCCGAAACGATGCGGCGCAGGCCCGCCGGAATGTCCTCCCGCGCAAGGAGCGCCTCGGCGCGCTCGACTGTAGCAATCGAAATATCCCACAGCGGGAACAGGCCCTCGAGCGTGTTCTGAGCCATCTCGTTGGTCAGTTTGTCCCACAGCTCTGGCGCGATCTCGAAGTAGCGCTCGGCCAAGCCGTCCATGCCTTCGGAGGTGAAGGTGAGGCCGTCGATAAGGAAGCGCACCTCGAGGTTTGTGCGTGTACCGCTGACGATCTCATCCCACGCCCACTGTTTGTTCGTGACGGCGTCGATGCGCAGGCGCGACAGCGCACCCTCGGAGGACGGATCCTCCTCGTTCTTGGCGGTCTTGGCCAGCATGGCGCCGCCTGCGACAAGGTTCGTGAGCACGAGCCAGCGAATCTCCTGGTTATCCAGCGACTGTAGGAGTTCGTGGAAGTACGTCGTGTTCTGCTTCGAAGGCTGCAGGCGGGCGAGCGCGCGCTGGTAGATACCTGCAGGCTCCTGGCCGCGGAATGCCTCGCTGAGCATGTAGAAGCCGGTGCGCTGCCAGGACCATGCCACGTACTGCTTGACCGCCAGCGTCGCCTGCGCGAGGAGGCGCTCCTGCACACTCGGTTGGTCTTCGAGGCGGCTGAAGTTGGCCACAGCCATCACAAACTTGCGCGCTGGCAGCAGCGTGTCGCGGACGGCCTCCCACAGGGATGACCAGCACAGGGTGCGCGCAAGCGGGTTCTCGATCTGCCCGATGTGCTCCAGCACGAACTCGGTGTGTTCCGGCGTGAGGCGCATCTTGCAGTAGGTGAGGTCCTCGTCGTTGACCAACGCGAGATCGTGGTCGATGCCGGCGAGCTCGGGAACCTCGGTGCGCGCCCCCTCGATATCGACGTTCACGTGGTGGGTGCGCACGACCTTGTCGCCGTCAAGCTTGTACAGCCCGATGCCGACCCGGTGGGTGCGCAGTACGTCGGACTCTTGCACGACTGCGAAGGAATCCTCGGTGATTTCAGGGCGAAGGGTGGACACACCGGTGGTGCGCAGCCACTGCTGGGACCACTCGCTCAAATCGCGGCCCGACGACTTCTCCAACGCGCCTAGCAGATCGTCGAAGGTAGCGTTGCTGAACTTGTGGTTGTTGAAGTGATCGCGCACGCCCGCGAAGAACTCGTCGCGGCCAACGTATGCGTGCAGCTGCTTCAGCACGGACGCGCCCTTGGCGTAGGTGATGCCGTCGAAGTTCTGCTCGGCGGTCTCAATGTCCGGGGCGTCAGCGGCGATCGGGTGGGTCGTCGGCAGCTGATCTTGCTGGTAGGCCCATGCCTTCTCGACGGCCGCGAACGTCGTCCACGCATTCGGGTACTCGCCGATTTCAGTCTGGGCAATGGCCGCGGACCAGGTCGCGAAGGACTCGTTGAGCCACAAGTCGTCCCACCACTGCATCGTGACGAGGTCGCCGAACCACATGTGCGCCATCTCGTGCAGGATCGTGTCGTTGCGGCGCTCGAGGCGATACGGGGTTGGCTCGGAAGTAAAGACGTACTCATCGCGGAAGGTCACCGCGCCGGCGTTCTCCATTGCGCCCATGTTGTACTCGGGGCAGAAAATCTGGTCGTACTTGCCAAACGGGTACGCAATCGCAAAATTCTTGTGGTAGTACGCGAAGCCGTCTTTCGTCTGGCGGAACAAGCGTTCTGCGTCGAGGTGCTCCATGAGTGAGGCGCGGGCAAAGATGCGAAGCGGGATACGCTTCAGATCGTCGACGTACTCGTCTTCGACGAACTCGTACTCGCCGGCGCAGATTGCCACCAGGTACGTCGACAGTGGGTAATCAATGGTGCAGGACCACACGTTGCCCTCACGGGTTGCCTCCTCGTTGAGTACGACCGTGTAGGCCTCTGGCGCGTCGACGGCAATCTTATACGTGGCCTTGATATCCGGCTGGTCGAAGCAGGCAAACACCTTCATCGCCATCGCGGGTTCGAACTGGGTGTAGAGGTAATCCTTGTTGTCCACCGGGTCGACGAACTTGTGCAGGCCTTCACCAGTGTGGTTGTAGGTAATGGTGGCGTCGACAACTAAGGTGTGCTCGCCCTCGGTGAGCGTGAGGGTGCGGCCGTCGACGGGGGTGCCGTCGAGCGTTGCGGAGAACTCGTCGGCGACCAGGTCGAAGAACGTCTCGCCTGCGCCCGAGCGGAACGTGACCGTGGTGGTCGACGTGAACTGCTCTGCTCCGTTGACATCGAGCGCAATATCGTAATGGACATCTGAGATAAGTTGTGCGCGAAATTGTGCGTCGCTGCGCTTGAGGTTTGTCTTCATGTCCTCCAACATACTCGCCGTACCTGTGTGTTTTTCGCTATGGTGGCTGCATAATTTCCGGAACGAATGGAGGAATGATTCTGTGACTGCACCAGTTACCTTTTGGTTCGACGTAAGCTGCCCATTTTGCTGGCTCACTTCGCGCTGGATGAAGGAAGTAGAAAAGGTCCGCGACATCACGGTCGAGTGGGTGCCGATGTCACTGTCCATTCTTAACGACGGCCGCGACATCCCCGCCGACTACGCCAAGATGATGGAGGCTAACTGGGGTCCCGCGCGCGTGTTCGCAGCGGTGAAGCGCGACCACCCAGAGAAGATCGACGCTCTCTACACCGCGATGGGCACCGCCATTCACGCCGGGGAGCAGGGCGGCAAGAAGGGCTACGGTGCCTACGATGAGATCATCGCGGCAGCGCTCAAAGAGGTAGGGCTCGACGCCAGCTACGCTGACCTTGCCAACACCAATGAGATGGACGAGTTGCTGGGCACCTACCACCAGGGCGCGATGGACGCCGTCGGTGACGAGGTAGGCACCCCGGTGGTCAAGCTAGGAGACACCGCATTCTTTGGGCCGGTCATCACCCGCGTCCCAACGGGTGAGGAGGCAGGCAAGCTTTTCGACGCCTCCCTGGCACTGAGCGAATACCCCTACTTCTTCGAACTGAAGCGTTCCCGCACGGAACCGCCGCAGGTGAGCTAGCAGGAAGGTAGGGTAGAGCGCATGCGAATTTACCTTGGGGCAGATCATGCCGGTTTCGAACGAAAGAATCAGATTAAGGCCCACCTGGAAAAGCAGGGCCACGAAGTCATCGACTGTGGTGCGCACGAGTATGACGCCCTCGACGACTACCCGGCGTATTGCATCGCCGCAGCTGAGCGGACGGTAGCGGACGAAGGCTCCCTCGGCATCGTGCTGGGCGGCTCTGGCAATGGTGAGCAGATCGCCGCGAACAAGGTGAAGGGCGCTCGCTGCGCCTTGGCGTGGTCTGAGGAGACCGCGCGCCTGGCACGCGAGCACAACAACGCGCAGCTCATCGGTATCGGTGGGCGCATGCACACCGAGGAAGAAGCGCTGAAGATCGTCGACGCGTTCATTGGTCAGGAGTGGAGCAACGAGGAGCGCCACCAGCGCCGCATCGACATCCTGTCCAAGTACGAGGAGACGGGCGAAGCCCCGGCTATCTAGCCCAGTTCTTCGTAGTCCGCGGGGTGCGGGCCGTGGCGCCCAAACTCCTCCTCGTCGAGCGCGACGATGGCGGACATTTCTTCGGGGCTGAGCGTGAAGTCGAAAATGTCCATGTTTTCACGCATCCGCTCCGCGGACGTGGTCTTGGGGAACACGATCACGTCGTTTTGTAGATGCCAGCGCAGCACCACCTGCGCTGGCGTTTTGCCGTGTGCCTCGGCGGCGTCAGTAATTTCGGGGAAGTCCGTGAGGTCGTAGGCGCCGCCACCGAGCGGAGCCCAGCCCTCGATTGCGATATTGTGCACACGCATCGCGTCGAGCTCTTTCCAGTTCTGGAACAGCGGGTGCAGCTCAACCTGGTTAACCACGGGGGTGACGTCGGTGTGCATCTCAATCTGCTCAATGTGCTCTGGCAGGAAGTTTGAGACGCCGATGGAGGTCGTGAGTTTAGCCTCGCGGAGTCCAATGAGGGATTTCCACGCATCCACGTATGCGCCCTGTCCGGGCAGAGGCCAGTGAATGAGGTAAAGATCCACGTGGTCAAGACCGAGTTTCTCTAGCGACTCCTCGAGCGCCGCCGGGGCATCGTGGTGGCGGTTGTTCCACAGCTTCGTGGTGATGTACAGCTCCTCGCGCGGGATCCCCGACTTCGCGATTGCCTTGCCGACGCCCTCTTCGTTCCCATAAATGTGGGCGGTGTCGAAGTGCCTGTAACCTGCCTCCAGCGCTTCGCTGACCAACCGCTCGGCCTCCTGCGGATCTACGCGGTGGAGGCCGTAGCCGAGCTGGGGGATTGATGTGCCGTCGTGAAGCGCAAACATGGGTACCATGCGCTTTACTTTAGCGGCTTGTCACCTTGCCAGTCGCTTGCGCCACCGGGGCTACCAGTGCGGGGCGAGCCAGCCTGCACACCACCGCGATCACGGCTGCCGCAACGAGGAACACGATGACGCCAGTCCAGCTCGTACCGTACACGTCTGGGTCGACGTCGCCGGAGGCAGCGAACATCGCGTTCATGTTCCTGCGCAGACCCGTGGTGAGCACCAGGAAGACGTGTACCACGGTGAACAGGACGAAGAACAGCATGGTGGGGAAGTGAATAGCGCGTGCAGCCTTCAGCGAGAAGAAGGACCAGGACTTCGGCCACCACTCGCTCATGCGAGCGCCGGAGAGGATCGCCAGCGGGGCAGCGATGAACACCACCGCAAAGTACGACAGCTCCTGCAGCGCGTTGTAGTGCACCCACGGGTTCTCCGTCGGCCAGTCCAGGCTGAGGTACTGGATCCCCGCGGAGACCGCTTGCGGGATGACCTCCCAGCTCGTGGGCACGATTCGCATCCACTGGCCAGTGGCGAACAGGACGATGTAGAACGCCACGCCGAGCGCCACCCACAGCACGTCAATAGTGAGGTGCAGCCACAGGGTAAGAGAAATCTTCTTCTTGGGGTTTGTGCGCGGCGCCCAATACGCTTCGGGTTTGCGCTCGTGGCGCACGGTCATACCAGTCTTGATGATGAGCGCCATGAACAGCATGTTGAAGAAGTGCGACCACCCCAACCATGCGGGCAGCCCAACAGGTGCGCCTTCCGGCAGGGGCTGCTGGCCGGTGTAGCGCTCGATGAAGCTGCTGCCCGTCGGGGTGCTGACGAACCAGCGCGCCACCAAGACCGCGACTACGAACGCAGCGAGCAGCGCGACGCCACCGTACGCCCACCAGCGACGCGATGGAGTTTGAGTCGGCGCAGGCACGGGCTGTGCCGCCAACTTCGGCCGCTCGGGCTGTGCTAGCTGCGGCGAGGACTCGACTGCCGCTACCTGTTCCGGTGCCTGTTCTGCAGTCTGCGCCGCTGCGCCGTAGAGCGGAGGAACCGCCACAGCGGGGTCCTCTGGGACGTCGACACTGGCGACAGGCGGGAACGGGCCAGCCCCGGCAGTACGTGGAAGGCCCTGGCGCACGGCGACCGTGGTGAGCGGGCCAGCTGGTTGCTCTGCAGCCGCTGGGAACACCTGCTGCACGGCAGGGTCCGCAGCGACTGCGACCGAGTCGGTAGGAGGCCATGGCTGGCCGCTCGGGATACGAGGCAGGCCGCGACGGAGGGGCGTCGATAGGCCTTCGGGTTGTGCTGGGGCCGGAGCCGCTTGAGCGCCGACCAGATCACCGGTTACGGCCGGGTCGGGTTCGAGCGCGACCTCATCAACTGGTGGCCACGGCTGGCCGCTCGCTACGCGGGGCAGGCCACGACGAAGGTGCACCTGCATTACTCGGACGCCTCCGTGCCGCGGCGAGCTGCGATCTGCTCGATGAGTTCCGGCACCACGTCGAAGAGATCGCCAATGATGCCGAAGTCCGCGATATCGAACAGCGGAGCGTCCTCATCGTTGTTGATCGCGATGATGGTGTCGGCTGTCTGCATGCCCACGAGGTGCTGCACAGCGCCGGAAATGCCGATGCCGATGTAGAGCTTCGGGCTGACCACGATGCCGGTCTGCCCAATCTGGGCGTCGTGGCTGATTTGGTCCTCGTCCGCAGCGGAGCGGGTCGCGCCGACTGCGGCGCCGAGCTCGTCGGCAAGCCCGCCCACGAGCTGCTCGAACATGTCCGCGTCACCCAAAGCAACGCCTCCTGCAACCACGCGATCTGCGGTGAGCAGCTCCGGGCGCGTCGAGGTGCGCACCACCGGTGTCACCGAAGTCACCGTCGCGGCGCGCGTCCCGGAGGCAGTGACGTCCAACTCGTGAACCTCGGGCGCGGTGGCGTCCGCACGGCGATCGATCGCGCCGATGCGCACCGTAATAATTGGCGCCGAGTGGGTCGCTGCAGCGGTTGCGGTGTAGGCGCCGCCGTAGTTCTCGTGGTCCGTCACAATGCCCTGGTCGTCTCGGCGGACATCAATCGCGTCGGTGAGCAGGGCCTTGCCCTTGCGCACGGCCAGGCGCGACGCGACGTCGCGGCCGCGGACGGAGTGGGCGAGGATCACGGCTGCCGGGTCGATGGCGTTGAACGCGGCCTCGGCGGCGTCGACAAGTGGGACTGCCTGCTGCTGCGCGTCAACGTTAGTGGTCAGCACCACGGCTGCGCCGAGCTCGCCGAGCGCTTCGGTGTGTGCAGGGTTGGTGGTCAGCACCACCGGGGTACCCAGAGGCGCGGCTGCGCCGATGAGTTCGACGGCGGTGGAGTCGAGCTGGTCGTCGTGCGTCGCATCGAGCACGACCAAAACTGTGCGGGGGGAGGTTGCCATGTCAGTATCCTTCGTTCGGCGGGTTAGATGTAGTGCTTCTCTGCAAGGAAGTCGACCAGCTGGCCCACAGCGTTCGGGCCGTAGTCAATGATCTCGCCGCGCTCACGCGCAGGACGCTTTTCGACGTCCACCATGATCGCCCGCGGCCGTGCGAAATCCTCCGCGTCGACACCGAGCTCCGCCAGCGTCAGCGTGTGCAGTTCCTTCTTCTTTGCCGCCATCAGACCCTTGAAGTTTGGGAAGCGGGCATCAGGGTACTCGTCCGAGACCGCGACCAGCGCCGGGAGCTGCGCCTCCAGGGTGAGCGTGGCGTGATCGCTGACCTGCGTCGCGGTCAACGTGTCGTTGCTGAGCGTGACCTCGGTCGCGTTGGCGATGGCGGGCCAGCCGAGCATCTCTGCGAGCAGCCCACCCATGACGCCGCCACCGCCGTCAGAGGACGCGGTACCGAGCACAACCAGGTCGTAGTCCTTGTTGCGCAGTGCCGCCGCGAGCACTTCTGCCGTCAGCGTCACGTCCGCGCCGAGGAGCGCGTCGTCGGCAATGATGTAGGCATCATCCGCGCCCATCGCAATGCCCTTGCGCACGCTGGCATGCGCTGTTTCTGGCCCTACCGTAATGAGGTCGACGATGGTTTCCTCGTCGCCGCGGGCCTCCTTGAGTCGCATCGCGGCTTCGACGGCGCGTTCGCAGACCTCGTCAGCGACGACATCACCAGAGCGATCGGTCAGGCCGGTTTCCAGATTCAGGTCGCGGTCGCCGTACGTATCCGGGACTTCCTTGAGCAACACTGCAATGTTCACGAAACGCTCCTTATACGGTGGGGTGCTAAACGGTAGGCATTCTAGCGCACTGGCCTGGACTAAAAGTCAAATCCCCCGAAGTCGAAGCCACCGCCATCCCCAAAGAGGCCGCCGTCACCGAACAGGCCCTCGCCGCCGACGTCGCCCATATCGCCCATCTCCCCGGCATCGCCGATGTCTCCAGCATCTCCCATATCGCCGAAGTCGCCTGCGCCGGCGTCCCCGAAGTCACCCGCTGCGAAGGCCTCAGGCGATGGCGTGCCGGCCATGCCTGCGAACATCGCGGAGTAGAACATCATCGAGCTCGCAGCCCACATGCCAGTCATCATCGCTGGAGCCCACCAGGCGGTGGAGTACCAGCCGGCCGGTACTGGACGGCCGGCGACAACGCCGCCAGGGTAGTAGTTTGGGGTGCGCTCAGAAGCGTACGGGGATGCGGTGACGGTGGTGCCGTCTTCCTGGCGGATCGTTCGCTCCTCGGTCACCCGGCCCGCGCGACGCTGGCCTTCCAGTTCCGGAAGCTCTGGGCCCGCGGGCATGCCCATGATTTCGCGCGCTGCGTTGACATAGTGCAGCCCCTCCAGGGCAGATTCGCGAGCGAGCATGGCCTGCTTCGGTGTGGTCGCCTGGCCCAGCGCGCCACTTGCTGCGTTGTAGCGTTCAGAGGCGTCGGCCATCGCCTGGGTCGAAGCGGCGTCGGTGCCGGAAATAGTAAGGACTTGGGAGCCAAGTCGCTCTGTCCAGCGGCGTGCGTCCGCAATCGCGTCCTCGAACTGGAGCTGTTCGCGCTGGTTGGTCGCGCCATTCTGGCGGCTCTTTATCAGGTACACCGCGGCGCCAACGATAGCGAGGATCAAAATGAGGTTCATAGTGAGGCAAAGCTCCTTCGGGATCGGCCACAAATTATCAGTACTTACAACGTGCAACGCACGTGGTTGGGAGAAAGTTCCACGCTAAGCGGGTGGTTTTGTCTCAAAGTGGGCGGTGGGTTACACTTGCGCCCATCACCTTTTGGTGAAGTGGGAATGTCGTATAGTGGCTAATACCTCAGCCTTCCAAGCTGAAGACGCGGGTTCGATTCCCGTCATTCCCTCCAAATGTTTAAGCGGAAGACGCGGTTGCACGAGATGTGTAGCCGCGTTTTTGTTTCTGTGAATATAGCCCAAAAGTAGTGTTGTCCTGTGGATTTGCGTATTGCTCTGGGGCATGGTTATAGTTGCCAACGTCGCAATGAGCAATCATTCGCGGGGCGTGGCGCAGTTTGGTAGCGCACCTGCTTTGGGAGCAGGGGGTCGCAGGTTCAAATCCTGTCGCCCCGACATCAACAAGCCCGCTAGAAATAGCGGGCTTGTTTACATATCCGTACAATTTACCCGATTAATTACAGGAGTAATCCGTGAAGACTTCCGTCGACAAGCTCAGTGAGACTCGTGTCAAGTTGGACGTCAGCGTTCCTTTCGATGAGCTCGGCAAGGAAATCGACCAGGCGTACAAGTCAATTGCGCAGCAGGTCAACATTCCTGGCTTCCGTCGCGGTAAGGCTCCTCGCCAGCTGATCGACGCCCGCTTCGGCCGTGGCCCGATCCTGGAGCAGGTTGTCAACGACATGCTGCCAACCCGCTACGAGAAGGCTGTCCTGGAAAATGGCCTGAACCCGATCGGTCAGCCAGAGATCAACATCACCAAGATCGAGGACAACGACGTCGTCGAGTTCACCGCTGAGGTCGACGTTCGCCCAGAGATTACTGTCCCTGACTTCTCCAAGATTGACGTCACTGTTCCGGCCCTCGAGGTCAGCGACGAGGACGTCGACAAGGAGATCGACCAGCTCCGCGAGCGCTTCGGCGAGCTCAAGGACACCAAGCGCAAGATGAAGACCGACGACTTCGCAGTCATCGACCTGCACGCTGAGGTTGACGGCGAGAAGGTTGAGGAGGCTTCCACTGAGGGCCTGACCTACCAGATCGGCTCGGACGACCTGATCAAGGGCCTCGACACCGCGCTGCGCGGCATGAAGACCGGCGAGGACAACGAGTTCACAGCGACGATCGAGTTCGGCGAGCACAAGGGCAAGGAAGCCACCATCAAGGTACACGTCCAGCAGTCGAAGGAGCGCAAGCTTCCTGACTTTGACGACGAGTTCGCTCAGATGGCCTCCGAGTTCGACACCGCTGAGGAGCTGCGTGAATCCACCAAGGAGCAGCTCGCTGAGGACAAGAAGACCCAGCAGGCAGCTGACATCCGCGACGAGGTACTGAAGGCAGCGCTCGAGGAGACGAAGTTCGAGCTTCCGAAGTCCATCGTGGAGGAGCAGGAGCACAACATGCTCCACCAGATGCTCGGCCAGCTGGCACACGACGAGGCTGCTGTCGCACAGTTCCTCGAGGCACAGGGCATGACCCGCGAGGAGTTCGACAAGAAGAACCACGAGCAGGCTGAGTCCGCTGTCCGTACCCAGCTGTTCCTGGACGCTGTTGCTGACCAGGAGGAGCCTGAGGTTTCCCAGCAGGAGATGACCGACCACATCCTGTTCACCGCGCAGTCCTACGGCATGGACCCGAACCAGTTCGTGGCGCAGCTGCAGCAGGCAGGCCAGATCGGTAACCTCTTCGCAGACGTCCGCCGCGGCAAGGCACTCGCTACCGCGATCTGCCGCGTGTCCGTGAAGGACGACAAGGGCGAGACCGTCGACCCGAACGAATACTTCGGTGAGGTTGAAGAGGAAGAAGCAGAGGCTTCCGAAGACTAAATCGTGAGTTGAAACGCCCCGGCGATGCGCACGCGTTGCGCCTACGCCGGGGCGTTTCGCCATTCACTACGGGTTCACAACGTACGTGTACGCCATCAGCGAACAACCCCGTGCAAAGTGGACTATCGGAGTAGGGTGGTGGCATTGTTGACGCTACATAAAAGAGTTTGAACCACGAAGGAGCCATTTTTATGACATCCCCATCGCAGGGCATGAACTTGGGTGATTCTGTCTATGAGCGCCTGCTGCGCGAGCGCATTATTTTCTTGGGCCAGCAGGTTGACGACGAAATTGCGAACAAGCTGTGCGCGCAGATCTTGCTGCTGTCCGCGGAGGATCCAACTCGCGACATTTCGCTGTACATTAACTCCCCGGGTGGTTCCGTGACTGCCGGCATGGCGATTTATGACACGATGAAGTACTCGCCGTGCGATATTGCTACGTACGGCATGGGCTTGGCGGCGTCGATGGGGCAGTTCCTGCTTTCCGGCGGCACGAAAGGCAAGCGTTACGCGCTTCCGCACGCTCGGATTATGATGCACCAGCCGTCCGCAGGCGTTGGCGGTACTGCTGCCGACATTGCTATTCAGGCTGAGCAGTTCGCTGCGACGAAGCGCGAGATGGCCCAGCTTATCGCTGAGCATACCGGCCAGACTTTTGAGCAGATTACGAAGGACTCCGACCGTGACCGTTGGTTCACGGCCCAAGAGGCGATGGAGTACGGCATCGTGGACCACGTTATTGAGAGCGCTCAGGGCTCGATCAGCAACTAAGTAGACAGGAGAATTTACGTATGTCTTTCCAAATGCCTTCCTCCCGCTACGTGCTGCCACAGTTCTTGGAGGAGACTTCCTTCGGCACGAAGCAGATCGACCCATACGGCAAGCTTTTCGAGGAGCGCATCGTCTTCCTGGGCACCCAGGTCGATGACACTTCCGCGAATGACATCATGGCGCAGCTGCTGGTGCTGGAGTCTCAGGACCCGGACCGCGACATCACGATGTACATTAACTCGCCGGGTGGCTCGTTTACCGCGCTGATGGCGATTTACGACACGATGCAGTACGTCCGCCCGGACGTGCAAACGGTGTGCCTCGGCCAGGCTGCGTCCGCTGCGGCGGTCATCCTTGCCGCAGGTGCGCCGGGGAAGCGCGCTGCGCTGCCGAACTCGCGGGTGCTGATCCACCAGCCCGCGACGCAGGGTACCCAGGGCCAGGTTTCTGACCTCGAGATCCAGGCCAATGAGATCGAGCGCATGCGTCGCCTGATGGAGGACACACTCGCGCACCACACCGGTCGCACTGCGGAGCAGGTCCGTATTGATACGGATCGCGACAAGATCCTTACCGCGCAGGAAGCTGTCGAGTACGGCATCATCGACCAGGTCTTTGATTACCGCAAGCTGAACGGCTAACTTCTGATCGCTTGTCGACGCCACCACGGGTAACCGGGTGGCGTCTTTTTGTGTGCTTGACCAAACGTGAATAAAAGGACGCGAATAGACAGACCGTGCGGTACATTCTTCACACATCTGCGAAAACACGACACGTGAAGATAAAGGAAAGACCGCGGTGGATATTAGAACCTCCATTAACACTCGGCCGATGAGCCCGTACCAGTGGCTGATCATTGCCGTCATTACCTATTTGAACGCCCTTGACGGCTATGACCTCGTCGCAACCGCATTTGCGGCGCCGCACCTGGCGGAGGAGTTCGCGATCGGCTCGTCCCTGCTGGGTTGGGTGCTGTCGGCGGCGCTGCTCGGCGTTGGTGTCGGCGCGGCGGTCTTTGGGCCTGCGGGGGATCGATGGGGGCGTCGAAACGTGATTCTTGTGGCGCTGCTGATTGATACCGTGGGCCTGCTCCTGTCGGGCTTCGCGGGGAGTACCGCGGCGTTTATCGCGTGGCGCTTCGTCACTGGTGTGGGCGTGGGCGGCGTGCTCGCGTGCGTGACGGTGCTGGTCAGTGAGTATTCTAACGACCGGTTCCGTGGGCTGGCGATGGCGGTCTACGCGTCGGGGTACGGCGTTGGAGCGACGCTGTGCGGCGTGCTGGCGTCCAAGGTTGTGGAGAGCCACGGCTGGCACTGGATCTTCTTCGTGGGCGCGGCTCTGTCTGCCGTGGCGCTGGTGCTTGCAACGGCGTTGCTGCCGGAGTCGGTGGACGTGCTCGCAAGCCGTGGTGACGCTGCGCGCGTTGAGCGTATCGCACGCCGTATTGGACACGGGGGAGCAGTGGTTCCGGCCCAGACGAGCGCCCCGGCTTCCGCCTCGGGCGCCCTGCGCGCAATCGTCTCCCCAGTATGGCTGTCGACGACTGTACGGATCTGGATTGCATTCTCGCTGATCAGCTTTGGTTTTGCCTTTGCTAATTCCTGGACGCCCAAGTTGCTCAACGAACTGGGACTGTCCGCGCAGCAGGGTATTTTCGGCGGCATCATGATCGCGTTCGGCGGCACGATCGGCTCGCTGATCTTCGGAGTGATTACCACGCGTGTTGACGCCCGCGTGCTGCTCATCGCCTTCGCCATCGGTGGCGCGGGCGCGTTGGTGGCCTTCATCTTCTCCGCGGGCGCGTCGTTGGTGGCGTTCCCGCTGGGCGTACTGGTTGGTATGTTGCTGAACGCGTGTGTTACCGGCATGTACACCGTGACTCCGGCGTCCTACCCGACGCACTTGCGGGCGACCGGCGTTGGAGTGGCGTTGGCTGTGGGGCGAGTTGGTTCGGTCTGCGGACCACTGCTCATCGGCTACCTCGCCGAGGCCGGGCTGGGGCCACGTGGGCTCTACATCGTTGCGGCAGGCGTGTTCGTGTTGAGTGCGGTCGCCCTGGTAGGCCTGCGTGCGCCGGCCGCGAAGCCGGTCGTCGTCGAGAAGCCAGCGGAGGTACTGCAGGCTTAAGGGCAGTACGGGACCGCGTCGCGCACCGCGGCCGGCGCGGAGGCGAAGTCCTTACGGTCCCAGCAGGCGTTGCCTTCGTGCTCGCCGACGGGGTCAACGGATGCCCAAGAGTTGCCGTTGGAGGCCCAGAAGTACTCCTGGCCGTTCGGCATCACGGTGCGGGCCCAGTCGCCGTCGCAGAAGGTGCTGTATTCGTCGCTCGCTGACTGCTGGCCTTGCTTCGGCCACGCGCACGCTGCGCCGTTCTGAGGGGCGGGCTCGGCAGGCTGTACTGGCGCGGGCTCGTCGCTGTCATCATCGCTAGAGGAGGCAGAAGAGCTCGACTTTTTCGAAGAACTCGAGGAGCTAGACGAGCTTGAGCTCTTCTTCGAGGTACTCGTCGATGTCTTTGTCGAGGTGGACGTCTCGGTCTCGGTCGCGTCCTCGTCATCATCGTCGGGCGCCGGGCTTGTCGACGTCTCCTTCGCCGGGAACGAGATCTCAGGCTCCGCCAAACGATCCTCCGGCGACGAGTTACACCCGGCCAACAGCGTCGTGCACGTCAAGAGTGCGGCAAGCACAAGTTTGGGCCGGGTGTTCATCACTAGGGGATCCTTTCTGACAGACTTCTGCGTCTAGCGTAGCCGACAAATCTTAGCCCAAAAACTTCAGCAGCGCTTCATTGAACGGAGCAGGGTTCTCGATGGGCACCTGGTGCGAGCCCGGCTCAATGACCACAGACTCCACGGGGCCTGCGACGCCGTCGGCGATTTCGGCCAGTTTGTCCGGGCCGGTACCGGCGTCGCCGGCGGCCGCGATGGTCAGCACTGGGCAGGTGATCTGATCCAGGTGGGAAGCGAAGTCCCACTTTGCCAAGGCATCGCCGTTTTGGGCGTAACCCTCGGGGTCGATGGCGCTGACCATGTCGTGGATGCGCTCGACTTCCCCTGGGTGGGCGTCGATAAATGCTGGGGTGAACCAGTTAGGAATGAGCATGTCGGCGATGGGGCCCATGCCTTCCTCCCGTGCGATGCGCGTGCGCTCGTCCCACTGCTCATTGCCACCGAGGTAAGTCGCGGTGCAAGCGAAGACTGCCTTCTCCACGCGCCCGCTGTACGCCGCAAGATACTGCGCAATGGCGCCGCCGAGGGAGAGGCCGACAACGCTGAAGCGGTCGACCCCCTCACGGTTGAGCGCGCTCAAGATATCCTGCGCAAGCAGCTTCACGGTTGCGGAACCGGGAGCCACCTGGGCGACGTCGGAGTCGCCGTGCCCGCGATGATCGACCGCGATGACACGGTGGTGCTTCGCCAGCTCAGGAATCTGCTTCGACCAGGATTCGTGCGTCGTCGCGATGGAGGAGACGAGCACCACGGTGCTGGTGTTGTCTTTATTGCCGTATTCCACAGTATGTATATGCGTCATGCGCTCCATTGTGCCCTTGATCGCCACGATGCGCGACAACGTGCGAGAGTGTGTGAGTTTGACGTACCCGCTAAGCTCTAAGGTCAACCCTTAGGCGAGACGAAGAAGCTGGAGTCCAACGCATCTATGGCAACATCCCAAAACACCTCAAACCTGTTGAAGTGCTCCTTTTGCGGCAAGACGCAGAAGCAGGTTCGCAAGCTTATTGCCGGTGGCGGAGTCTACATTTGTGATGAGTGCATCGAACTGTGCAACGAAATCATCGAGGAAGAACTCGGCGGGGCGCAGGCTGAGCAGGATGAGGCTGCGGATCGGCTGCCGAAGCCAAGTGAGATCACCAAGTTTTTGGACCAGTACGTCATCGGGCAGGACTCGGCGAAGCGCACGCTCGCGGTGGCGGTGTACAACCACTACAAACGCATCCGAGCGGAGTCGGAGAATGTAACGAACCGCAAGCGTGATGAGGAAGTGGAAATCGCGAAGTCGAATATTTTGCTGCTGGGGCCGACGGGCTCCGGCAAGACGTACCTCGCGCAGTCGCTTGCCAGGATGCTCAACGTGCCATTCGCAATTGCCGACGCCACCAGTCTCACCGAGGCGGGGTACGTCGGAGAGGACGTCGAAAACATCTTGCTGAAGTTGCTGCAGGCCGCGGACTTCGACGTTAACCGGGCGCAGCACGGCATCATCTACGTCGACGAGGTAGACAAGATCTCCCGCAAGTCCGAGAACCCCTCGATTACCCGCGACGTGTCCGGCGAAGGCGTGCAGCAGGCACTGCTGAAAATCCTGGAGGGCACCGTCGCGTCCGTGCCGCCGCAGGGCGGGCGCAAGCACCCGAACCAGGAGTTCATCCAGATTGATACGACGAACATCCTGTTCATCGTCGCCGGTGCGTTCGCGGGCTTGGACAAGGTGATTGCGGAGCGCGTGGGCAAGAAGGGCATCGGCTTCGGGGCGGAGATTGACTCGAAGCAGGAGCGCGACGAAGCCAACATGCTGGCGCAGGTGCAGCCGGGTGACCTGGTGAAGTTCGGCCTCATCCCTGAGTTCATTGGGCGCCTGCCGATCATTGCGAACGTGGAGAACCTCGACCGCGACGCCATGGTGCGCGTACTCACCGAGCCTAAGAACTCACTGGTGAAGCAGTACAGCCGCCTCTTTTCGATGGACGGCGCCCAGCTCACGCTCACCGAGGACGCCCTCGAGGAGATCGCGGACCGCGCTGCCGAGCGCAACACTGGCGCCCGTGGCCTGCGCGCCATCATGGAAGAAGTGCTCGTGCCCATCATGTACGACCTGCCCGACCGCGAGAACGTCAGCGAAGTCGTCATCAACGGCGACGTGGTGCGGGGCGCTGCAGAGCCGCAGTTCGTGGAAGCGGAAGGGCAGCGCTCGGCGTAAGGCTGCCGAGTCGCAGCTAGTAGATGTCGTAGAGGTCGTCGCTGGCGCCGGTGCCTTCGCTGTCCGGCAGGGGAGTGGCCTCGAGGTAGCTTTCGTAGCCCGAGGGCGCGATGTTGGACGTCAAAAACGCCAGCACGGTATCAATAACCATGCGCCGCATCCCTTCGACGTTCCGCGGCTCGTCGAGGTCGAGGTGGCTCGTAATTATCGACGCCGCGTTGCCCGATACCCGCAGCGTGCTTAGCGCCGTGAGCAGGGCGAGTACGTCATCGGCGGAGATCCCCGGCCGGAAGGCGCCGGCGTCTTGGCCCACGAGCAGGAGGCGCTCGACGTGCAGCGTGATCTCGCTGCGGCCGTGCACAATGTCCGCCGAGGCGTCCTCGAGGACCGGCTCGAGCCGCTCACGAATGAGCAGCTGAACTGCCTCAGGGTTGTCCTGGAAGGAGTGGAACATGCTGTCTACGAAGCGGCGCATGCCATCAACTGGGACTGCGTAGGAGCGCTGCAGGATCTCTTCGGGTGGAGCCAGGCGGTCGAGCGCGCGCCTGATCGTTTTTGCGTAGAGGCCCTTTTTGTCGCTGAAGTGGTAATGGATCATCCTCTTCGACATGCCGGTTTCCTTTGCGATGGCACCCAGCTTTGTTTGGGAGAAGCCGCCGCGGGCGAACATATCGAGGGCGATGTCAACAACACTGTCGATTTCTGCGTTGATATCTGGTTCAGGTGCTTTGATACTCGCCGAGGTGGGGTCGGTGGGGAAATCCATCGTTGTATCCGCTCCTGATTTACTACGCATGCGTGAATGTTGGCTCATTGGTGACATCTACTTTTCTCTATGATGCCCCCATTTGAGAATTTGCACCGTGTAAAACGGGAATTTGTTTGCCTTACTATGCCTTTTAGGCCTAAAGGGGGGAGGGTATGCACGATTTCGGGGGTAGTGTGTCGGTTGTACTACCTATACTTTGAATGTCAGGTACCGCACTCTATTGACCCGAGGTTTTTCTATGTCACACCATTCTTCCACTCCCGTTAAAGTCGTTGTCACCGGCGCAGCAGGCAACATCGCGTACTCCCTGCTGTGGCGTATTGCCTCCGGCGATGTCTTCGGTGCGGATCAGCCGGTCGAGCTGACGTTGCTAGAGATCCCGGCAGCTGTCCGCGCGGCGGAGGGTACCGCGATGGAGCTGCACGACTCTGCCTTCCCACTGGTGACTGGCATCAACGTTTCCGATGACCAGTTCAAGGCGTTCGAGGGCGCAAACGCCGCGTTCCTGGTTGGCGCGAAGCCACGCGGTAAGGGGGAGTCCCGCGCGGACATGCTCACCGCGAACGGCAAGATCTTCGTCGAGCAGGGCAAGGCCATCAACGCTGGCGCTGCGGACGATATCCGGGTGCTCGTCGTGGGCAACCCGGCGAACACCAACGCGCGTATCGCTGCGAAGGCCGCGGCGGATGTCCCTGCCGAGCGCTTCAACGCCTTGATGCGACTGGACCAGAATCGCGCACTGTCCATGCTGGGCCAGAAGCTGGAGGTGCCGTCGTCGACAATTGAAAAGATGGTGGTGTGGGGCAACCACTCGGATACTCAGTTCCCGGATGTGACCTTCGCTGAGGTCGGCGGCGAGAAGATTGCCGACAAGCTAGACCGCGATTGGTACGTCGACGAGTTCATCCCGCGCGTTGCCAAGCGCGGCGGAGAGATCATCGAGGTTCGCGGTAAGTCCTCGGCGGCCTCGGCTGCTTCGGCGGCAGTTGACCACATGCGTGACTGGGTCAACGGCACCGACGGCAAGTGGACGACGGCAGCGCTGCCTTCCACCGGCCAGTACGGTGTCGAGGAGGGGCTGCTTTTCGGCTTCCCGGTGATCGGCCGCGATGGCAAGTGGGAGGTCGTCGAGGGGCTGGAGATCAGCGACTTCCAGCGCGAGCGCATCGACAAGAACGTCGAAGCGATGCGCGGCGAGTGGGAGATTGCGTCCAAGCTTTTCTAACCGGTCGCGCCTACCGGAGGTTGATGGCTAAGATAGTCAACCGTGACTGACGCGACTGAACATTTGGTAGGCAAGAACCGAGCCGATGCGCTCCCGAAGTCTTGGGAGCCCGGCGAACACGAGCAGGCTTTGTACGAGGGCTGGGTGGAGAAGGGATACTTCACCGCCGACGCTTCCTCGGACAAGCCTGCTTATTCTGTGGTGCTGCCCCCGCCGAATGTGACGGGCCAGCTGCACATGGGCCACGCCCTGGACCACACGCTCATTGATGTTATGGTGCGCCGCAAACGCATGCAGGGCTACGAGGTGTTGTGGTTGCCGGGCATGGACCACGCGGGCATCGCTACGCAGACGAAGGTCGAGGCGAAGCTGAAGGCCGAGGAGGGCAAGGACCGCTACGACTATGGCCGCGAAGAGTTCGTGGACAAGGTATGGGAGTGGAAGCACCAGTACGGCGGCACCATCACCACGCAGATGCGGGCTATCGGTGACTCCGTGGATTGGTCGCGCGAGCGCTTCACGCTTGACGACGGCCTCTCGCGCGCAGTGCAGACGATCTTTAAGCAGCTGTACGACGCCGGAATGATCTACCGCGACTACCGACTGGTGAACTGGTCGCCGGTGCTGGAGACCGCGGTGTCCGACATTGAGGTCGTTTATAAGGACGTTGAGGGCGAGTTCGTCTCCATCCGTTACGGCTCGCTCAACGACGACGAGCCACACCTGGTCGTTGCCACGACCCGTGTTGAGACCATGCTGGGCGACGTCGCCATTGCCGTCCACCCAGACGACGAGCGCTACACGGACCTGGTTGGCCAGGAGTTCGACCACCCGTTCCGCGATGACCTGAAGATTCAGGTGATCGCCGACGATTACGTCGATATGGAACTGGGCACCGGCGCGGTGAAGATCACGCCTGCACACGACCCGAACGACTACGAGATGGGCCTGCGCCACAACCTGGACATGCCGATCATCATGGACGAGACCGGCCACATCGCCGACACCGGCACCAAGTTCGACGGCATGAGCCGCGAAGAGGCTCGCGTCGCGGTGCGTGAGGCGCTGGCGGAGCAAGGGCGCATCGTCAAGGAGGTGCGCCCGTACGTGCACTCGGTGGGCCACTCGGAGCGCTCCGGTGAACCGATTGAGCCACGCCTGAGCCTGCAGTGGTTCGTCAAGGTTGAAGAGCTGGCGAAGATGTCCGGCGATGCGATCCGCAACGGCGATACGAAGATTCACCCGGCATCGATGGAGAAGCGCTACTTCGACTGGGTGGACAACATGCATGACTGGACGATTTCGCGCCAGCTGTGGTGGGGCCACCGCATCCCGATCTGGTACGGACCGAATGACGAAGTGGTCTGCGTCGGCCCTGACGAGGAGCCGCCGGCTGGCTACACCCAGGACCCGGACGTGTTGGATACCTGGTTCTCCTCTGCGCTGTGGCCGTTCTCGACGCTCGGCTGGCCTGAGAAGACGCCGGATCTGGAGAAGTTCTACCCGACGTCCGTGTTGGTCACCGCGTATGACATTTTGTTCTTCTGGGTTGCCCGCATGATGATGTTCGGCACCTTTGCTGGAAAGAACACCCCTGAGATCCTCGGCGAGGGGGTTGACGGCCGCCCGATCATCCCGTTCACGGACCTGTACCTGCACGGCCTGGTGCGCGACGAGAAGGGGCGCAAGATGTCGAAGTCCCTGGGCAACGGCATCGACCCGATGGATTGGGTCGAGCGCTACGGCGCTGACGCGCTGCGCTTCGCCCTTGCGCGCGGCGCGAACCCGGGCGTGGACTTGCCGATCGGTGAGGACAACGCCACGTCCGCGCGTAACTTCGCCACCAAGCTGTACAACGCGACCCGCTTCGCTCTGATGAACGGCGCAGCGGTTGGTCCGCTGCCGGCCCGCGAGGAGCTGACGGACGCCGACCGCTGGATCCTGGACCGCGCGGAAGAAGTCCGCGCGAAGGTCGACGCCTACTTGGACGACTACCAGTTCGCGAAGGCGAACGAGGATCTCTACCACTTCGCGTGGGATGAGCTGTGTGACTGGTACCTGGAGATCGCAAAGACCCAGATCCCGCGCGAGGGCGAGACTGCGCAGGGCCGTAACACGCAGATCGTGCTCGGCCGCGTGCTCGACGTGGTGCTGCGCCTGCTGCACCCGACGATGCCGTTCATCACCGAGGTCCTGTGGACCGCGTTGACGCAGCAGCCTTCGGTGACGCAGGCGCCTTGGCCGACTGCGGAGGACACCAATGGTGGCGTCGAAACGGATGATGTGGCGCGCCGCAGGATCCAGGATGCGATCAAGCTGATTACCGAGCTGCGTCGTTTCCGCGCTGACCAGGGTGTGAAGCCGAACCAGAAGGTGCCGGCGAAGCTTGACTTTGCCAAGGCGGACCTGGCTGGGCTGGAAAACGTTATCCGCGATATCGCGCGGGTGGAGACGCCTGCTGAGGGCTTTGCGGCGTCGGCAAGCATTGAGATGCGCCTGAGCCAGGCGACGCTCGACGTGGCGCTGGACACCTCCGGCACCGTCGACGTTGCGGCCGAGCGCAAGCGCCTGGAGAAGGAACTCGCGGCGGCGGAGAAGGAGCTCGATACCACTGGCCGTCAGCTCGGCAACGAGCAGTTCCTGGCGAACGCGCCGGAGCAGGTCGTTGAGAAGATCAAGGTGCGCCAGCAGGTTGCGAAGGAAGAGTTCGCACGTGTGACGGCGCGCCTGGCGCAGCTGCCGGAGGCGTAGATGGCCGACAATGCTGACCTGCCGGAGCTTCCGGAGCTACCCGAGCAGTTCGATATCTCTGTCGAGGAGTCCGGGCTGCGCCTGAACCTGGGCGCGCCGCAGGCGGAGGAGACGGAAGACGTCGTCGCGCGCGAGGTCACGCCTGAGGACCTCGCGGCATTGCGTGAGGTCCAGCAGCAGCTCGAGGAACGCTGGGGCGAAACGCAAATTGACCCGACGCTGGAGCGCGTCGAGTACGTCATGGATCTGCTGGGCTCCCCGCAGCGTTCATTCAAAGCGATTCACGTCGCGGGGACGAACGGGAAGACGTCGACAACCCGAATGATCGAGTCGCTGCTGCGCAGCCTCGGGCACCGGGTGGGGCGCACGACGAGCCCGCATCTGCAGTTGATCACCGAGCGCATCGGGATCGACGGCCAACCAATCCACCCCGCGGACTTTGTGCGCATCTACGAGGAGATCAAGCCGTACCTCGCGATGGCTGACGACCACTTCGGCCAGCCGCTGAGCTTCTTTGAAGCCATGGTGTGCATCGCCTACGCCGCGTTTGCCGACGCCCCGGTGGACATCGCCGTGGTGGAAGTCGGCATGGGTGGCCGCTGGGACGCAACCAACGTGATCGACGCGGACGTCAACGTGATCATGCCGATCGGCATCGACCACACGCAGTACCTCGGCGATACGATCGAGCAGATCGCGGGAGAGAAGGCCGGCATCATCACAAATCCGGACTCCGTCACGGTCATCGCCGACCAGCAGCCGGAGGCCATGCGTGTGGTGCTGGAGCAGACCGTCCAGGTCGGTAGCGCCGTCGCGCGCCTCGGCTCCGAGTTCGGCGTTGAGGAAGCCGGGGTGGCCGTCGGAGGCCAGCAGCTACGGCTGCGCGGGCTCGCCGGCAGCTACGACGACATCTTCCTGCCGCTGTCCGGCCCACACCAGGCCCGCAACGCGGCCGTCGCGCTCGCGGCGGTCGAGGCATTCCACGGTGCACACGCCGAGCACCCGCTCAACATTGAGGCGGTGCGGGAAGGCTTTACGGCGGTCCGCTCTCCGGGCAGGCTCGAGCGAGTGCGCGCCACACCCACCACGTTTATCGACGCCACCCACAACCCACACGGCGCAACCGCCCTCGCGGAGGCACTGCAGCACGACTTCGACTTCACCCGACTCATCGGCGTGCTGGGCATCCTCGGTGACAAGGACGCCGCTGGCATTTTCCAGGCGCTAGAACCGGCGCTCACGGAAGTCGTGATTACGCAGAACTCCTCGCCACGCGCGATGGAGGCCGAAGACCTTGCCGAGATCGCCCGCTCCATCTTCGGCGATGAGCGCGTGCACGTGCAGCCGCACCTGCCGTCCGCCTACGAGCTGGCCGTTGAGCTTGCCGAGGACGCCCTTGCAGAAGTCGGCGTGCAGTCCGGCTCCGGTGTGATCATCACCGGCTCCGTCGTGACCGCGGGGGAGGCCCGCACCATGTTTGGAAAGGACCCAGAGTGAGCAGAGAAAAACGCCAACCGCCGATCAGCCCGCTCGGGCTCGGGCACGAGCCGGTCAAGGACCCAATCGCAGGACTGCGCGGGGTGCTCTCCGGCACGCTGATCATGGAATCGATCACCGTGCTGCTCATCCTGCTCGTGATTCTTAAAGTCGACGGTGGCGCCTACTGGACCACGTTCAACTGGGTGTACATCGTGGTCATCGGCGTCGCCCACGCGGTGATGGCGTTCGCGCAGAAGGTGCCGGGCGCGATGTGGATTAACTTGGCCCTGCAGGTGCCGCTCATCTTTGGGTTCTTCGTGCACTGGTCGGTCACGGTGGTTGGCCTGATGTTCGGCCTGGTGTGGTTCTTCATCGTGAAGCTGCGCTCCGACATTGTGCAGCGCATGCGTGGCGGCTACCTGACCACGCAGCACCTGGACGCCGACTAGAGTTCGCGCCGCAGAATCTTCCCCGCCGCGTTGCGGGGGATGTGATCCGTGAAGGTGACTTCACGGATCTTTTTGTATCCGGCCACCCGCTCGGCGACCCACTCCATGATTTCCTCGCGGCTCAGCGTAGTGCCGTCGGCGACGACGATGCAGGCGCGCGGGACTTCGCAGTCGACCCCGTGAGTGCGCACGATATGGCGGACGACGGCGGCGTCGGCAACCGCGGGGTGGGTGCGTAGCAGTGCCTCAAGCTCGGCGGGGGCGACGTGGAAGCCCTTGTACTTAATTACTTCTTTCGCCCGGTCGACGATGTAGACGGTGCCGTCCTCAGCCAGCGTGACGATATCCCCCGTGTGCAGCCACCCACCACTGATCGTCGCCCGAGTTGCCTCCGGGTCGTTGCGGTAGCCCCGCATCACTTGCGGGCCCCGGATGAGCATCTCACCGGGCTCGCCGGGGGCGACGTCGTGGCCGTCGCGAAGGTCGACGATGCGGAACTGCGTATTCGGCACCGCGAACCCAATCGAGCCCGGCTTCGACCTCCCGGCAATGCCTACGTGGGTCACCGGGGACGTCTCCGTGGTGCCGTAGCCCTGCAGGATCACCGTGCCGAGCCGCTGCTCAACGCTGTCCGCCAACGCATCGTCCAGCGGGGCGGCGCCGCACACCATGAACCGGGAGTCCGCGAACGCCTCCGCGGTCGCCTCAGAGTGTCGTGAGAGTGCGAGCGCGATCGGCGGGGCAATAAAGCCCAGCTCAATATGGTGGCTTCGCTGCGCCTCAATAAACGCTCCCAGGTCGAAGCCTGCCATCGTGTGAATATGGTGGCGCGCGTAGAGCGACGACAGCAGCAGCGTGTTCAGCCCGTAGATGTGGGCGAACGGCAGCGGCGCCAGTGTCGAGGTGCCCGCGCCGATGCCGCTTGCGCGCAGCGCGGCCGAAAACTGCAGCATGTTCGCGCACAGGTTGCGGTGCGTCAGCTCGACGGCCTTCGGCAAACCGGTGGTACCGGAGGAAAAGGCAACCGCGGCGATATCTTCCGGCCCGGCTGGGGAGGCCCTGTGCTCGGCAGGTTCGGTGGGGGCGATGGGGGCGTCGAGAAGAACTTTGGCCTCGGCGAGCGCGCAGAGGTGGTCACGTTCGGCAGCAGTGAGACTCGTCCCCAACAAGCTTGCCGACGCCCCCACCTGCACCAACGCGAGGAAAGTGACTGCGAAATCGATGCCGTTGGGCAGCTGCACCGCGACGCAATCCCCGGGACCGATGCCGCGGTGGCGCAACGTGGCGGCGAGCGCCAGCACCTCCTGGTGAAGCTGCGCATAGGTCACGCTGCGCCCCGTCTCGACTTCCGTGAGCGCCGGCGCCGACGCATGCTCGCCGAGGTTGCCGAAGAGCAGATCGGTGATGGAGCGCGCTCGCGTGCCGACGTCCGGAATTGGCGGCAGGGGACTCTCATATGTCATGGAGCAAACTTTAATCACCCCCACATCAAGATGTTCGCACCCGGTGGTTGTTGTTTAGTAGGGTAGGGAGACATGACTGAACGTACACTGATTTTGATTAAGCCAGACGGCGTTGCAAACGGCCACGTCGGAGAGATCATCTCCCGCATTGAGCGTAAGGGCCTCAAGCTGGTCGAGATGGACCTGCGCACCGCAGACCGTGAGACCGCAGAGAAGCACTACGCAGAGCACAAGGACAAGCCGTTCTTCGGTGAACTCGTTGACTTCATCACCTCTGCTCCGCTGGTAGCAGGTATCGTCGAGGGCGAGCGCGCTATCGAGGCTTGGCGTCAGCTCGCCGGCGGCACCGACCCGGTTGCCAAGGCAACCCCTGGTACCATCCGCGGCGACTTCGCCCTGACCGTTGGCGAGAACGTCGTCCACGGTTCCGACTCCCCAGAGTCCGCCGAGCGCGAGATCGCAATCTGGTTCCCGAATAAGTAAGAACCACGCTTCAACCGCCCATCCTGCTGTACATGGCAGGGTGGGCGCTTTTGTTGTGTTGGCGGCGACGCTGAAATAGGCGCAGTCGGCGTCGTGTGCCACAATGGGGGCAAGCTTTTTACAACTTTCTGTAGGAACGTGTGTCAGCCGTGTGGCAGCGGCAACGGCTTCGCGCCCGGTTGACGCAGCTTGCAGATGCAAAAATATAGGAGCACGTACGTGGCGAAAAAATCTCATACCGAAATTCAGGACTTTGATCGATCAACCCTGAAAGACAAAATGCGGGTGTTCCAGCTCGCGAAGGCGTTGGGGGTGGCGTCGAAGGACGTTGTCGTCGCGCTGACTGAGTTGGGAATTACAAAGGTTGCGCAGTCCTCGGTTACTCGGGAGGAAGCCGAGAAGGTCATCGATGCGCTGCAGCAGCCCGCGGATGAAGCTGAGGCGAAGAAGTCGAAAGACAGTAGCGACGAAAAGATCCGCGAGCGGGTGCGCAAGGACGTAGAAAACGAGATCCACCAGATCGAGGAGAAAGTCGACGCCACATTCGAAGTCGCCGACGAGCCGGAGTCGGAGCCTGAACCAACACCAGAGCCTGAACCGGAGTCTGCACAAGAGCCGGAGCCCGAACCTGAAGAGGAAGCAACGGTCGAATACGCGCCGATCTTCAAGGCGCCGACGCGTCCAAAGCGCCGCCGAGCAGTGCGCACCTCCGAACCGAAGGAAGCGGATGAGGATGCCGCACCGAAGAGTGAGGCTGAGGAGCCCAAGGAGGAAGAGCCTAAGGTCGAGGTTATTGACGAGCCGAAGGGGATCAGCGGTTCCGCCCGTCTGGAGGCGCAGCGTCGTCGGCGGAGTGAGCGTCGAGAAGCGGAGCGCCAGCGCTCCCGCATTGTTTCTGAGGCGGAATTCCTCGCGCGGCGCGAGTCGGTGCACCGCACGATGGTGGTGCGCGAGCGCGACCGCAACGACGGCCCAGGCCGCATCACGCAGGTAGCGGTCCTGGAAGACGGGCTGCTCGCGGAGCACTTTGTGTCCACGGACGATAATGCGTCGATCATCGGCAACATTTACATGGGCCGTGTCCAGAACGTGCTGCCGGGCATGGAGGCGGCGTTCATCGACATCGGAACCGGGCGCAACGCGGTGCTTTACGCCAGCGAGGTTGACTGGAAGGCTGCGAAGCTTGGCGGGAAGAAGCGCAGGATTGAGCACGCGCTGAAGTCCGGCGACCAGGTGATGGTGCAGGTCTCGAAGGATATTAACGGGCACAAGGGTGCTCGCCTGACAACGCATATTTCGCTGGCCGGACGTTTCCTCGTGTACGTGCCGGGTGGCCGTAACGCCGGAATCTCCCGCAAGCTGCCCGTCACCGAACGCAAGCGCCTCAAGGGCATCCTCAACGAGGTTGTGCCTGGCAAGGGTGGGGCGATTATTCGTACGGCTGCCGAGGGCATGTCGAAGGAAGCGATTGCTGAGGACGTCCAGCGCCTGCACAAACAGTGGGAAATGGTGCAGGAAAAGGCAGAAGCCGCGAAGAACGGGAAGGGCTCGCGCCCGGTGCTGCTCTACGAAGAGCCGCGCCTGATCGTCCGCGTCGTCCGCGACGTCTTCAACGAGGACTTCTCTGAGCTGATCATTGACGGTAAGAAGTCCTACAACATTGCGCACGCTTACCTGCAGTCCGTCGCGCCTGACCTGTTGGACCGCGTAACCAAGTTTGACCGCTCCGAACACGACGGTGCCGACGCCTTTGCGGAGCACCGCATCGACGAGCAGGTGCAGAAGGCGCTTGCCCGCGTGGTGTGGCTGCCGTCGGGCGGCACGCTCGTTATTGAGCGCACCGAGGCCATGACGGTGATTGACGTCAACACCGGCAAATTCACTGGCTCCGGCGGCAACCTCGAGGAGACGGTCACCGCGAACAATTTGGAGGCCGCGGAGGAAGTCGTCCGCCAGCTGCGCCTGCGCGACATCGGCGGCATGGTGGTCATCGACTTCATTGACATGATCCTGGATGAAAACAAGGAGCTGGTGCTGCGTCGCCTGAAGGAAACGCTGGGCCGCGACCGCTCCCGCCACCAGGTCTCCGAGGTCACCTCGCTCGGCCTGGTGCAGCTGACTCGCAAGAAGCTCGGCGACGGCCTGCTTGAGACCTACTCCAAGCCGTGCGAGTGCTGTGGTGGCCGCGGTGTGATCATTACCGAGGAGCCTGTTGAGCACGCGACGTACAACCCGGAGGAGGACGACCTGCAGCACCGCGGTGGCCGCGGCAAGCGTCGTGGGAAGTCGAATGGCGAGCGTTCCAACAAGAAGGCGGAGGAGAAGCGCCGCAGCAAGCTGGACGAAAAGGCTATCGACGAGCTGGTCGGCTCGGTTGTTTCCGAAGATAATGAAGCACACGAAGACAACGACGAGCCGAAGCCGCCTACAGTAGGTGAATCCTCCAAGCGCGAGTCTGGTTCGCGCCGCCGTGGGCGTCGAGGCACGGGTCGCGGGCGCGGGCGCGCGCAGGAACAGGACAAGCCACAGGACAAGCCGCAGGAGCAGGCTCAGGAGAAGGGCAAGCCTGAGCAGACGTACGAGGATGCCGTCGACGCCTTCGAGCGCTCCCCGCGCCGGAAGCGAGCGACCCGCGGTAACTCCCGTTCGGACCACAAGCCAAAGCGTGAAGACTTTGAACGCCAGGAGCACGTTAAGGAACCTGCGAAGGAAGCTCCACGCGAGGAAGCGCAAGAGCAGCCGAAGGTGAAGGTGACGGAGTCTCCTCGCCGGCGCGGGCGTCGGCGCGCAGTGCGCAAGACGTCCCAGCCGCAGCAGCAGGAGCAACCGAAGGCGAAGGAAACGAAGCAGAAGGCAACCAAGCCTGCGACGAAGAAACAGGAGTCGAAGGCGAGTGCGCGGCGCAGGCGGCGACGCGCGACACGCCGAACCTCTTCCAAATAGAGGGACAGAGGGGTGCGGTTTGATAATCGCACCCGCTTCTGTGTAGTATTTGACAGTCGCTGTTTTGGGCTGTGAAGCCGCGCCGTTTACGCATGCAGGCACGGTGGAACGCGAAAGGCCACAAAGCGCTAGAGAACTGTACCAACTGTCTTCTGAGCATGCGGGGAGACACAACGAGTTTAGATAAGGGGTAACCCTCTATGTACGCGATCGTCAAGACTGGCGGCAAGCAGTACAAGGTTGCCGAAGGCGACCTCGTCAAGGTCGAGAAGATCGAGGGTGAAGCGGGCGACAAGGTTGCCCTCACCCCGGTTCTGCTCGTCGATGGCGCGGATGTCACCGCAGGCCCTGATGCTTTGTCCAAGGTTTCTGTTGAGGCTGAGATTGTCGAGCACGGCAAAGGCAAGAAGGTCGACATTCTGAAGTACAAGAACAAGACTGGCTACAAGGTCCGCCAGGGCCACCGCCAGCCACAGACAACCATCAGGATCACTGGTATCAAGTAAGACTTCCATCTAAGGAGATTCAGACATGGCACACAAGAAGGGTGCATCCAGCTCCACGAACGGTCGTGACTCAGAGTCGAAGCGCCTCGGTGTGAAGCGTTTCGGTGGTCAGCAGGTAAAGGCTGGCGAGATCATCGTTCGTCAGCGCGGCACCAAGTTCCACCCAGGCGACAACGTCGGCCGCGGTGGCGACGACACGCTGTTCGCACTTGCAGCGGGCGCAGTCCAGTTCGGCATTAAGCGCAACCGTCGCATCGTCAACATCGTCCCAGCGGACGGCGAGGGCGTTTCGGCAGAGGTGCTCGAGGCTGCAGAGGCAGCTGGCGTCGCACAGGAAACTGCGTAGCCCGTAGCAATACTTGAAACACCGCACACCCCGACCGGGTGCGCGGTGTTTTTCTTTCCCACAACCCGGTACCCTCCACTACTAGAACTCTTTTGCAAGGAAGGCGGAACTAATGGCCCAATTTGTTGACCGCGCGGTGCTGCACCTCCAGGCCGGTGACGGCGGACATGGCTGTGTCTCTGTCCACCGCGAAAAATTCAAACCCCTCGGTGGCCCGGATGGCGGCAACGGCGGCCACGGTGGTGACATTGTGCTGGAGGTGTCCAACCAGGTGCACACGCTGTTGGACTTCCAGTACCGCCCGCACGTCAAGGCGAAGCGCGGCGGCAATGGGGAGGGCGATCACCGAAACGGCGCCCGCGGAGAGGACCTTATCTTGGAGGTCCCAGTCGGAACCGTTGTGCGTAGTGAGGATGGCGAAATCCTCGCCGACTTGACGGTGCCGGGCACCCGTTTCCTTGCGGCTGAAGGCGGCTTCGGTGGGTTGGGCAACGCGGCTCTTGCCACTGCGAAGCGAAAGGCCCCGGGCTTCGCACTCAAGGGTGAGCCTGGCGAAGCGCACGATTTGATCCTCGAGCTGAAGTCCATGGCGGATGTGGGGCTGGTGGGGTTCCCGTCGGCGGGGAAGTCCTCGCTGATTTCGGTGCTCTCGGCCGCGAAGCCGAAGATCGCGGATTACCCCTTTACGACGCTCGCTCCGAACCTTGGCGTGGTCAACGTCGGCGATGATACGTACACTATCGCGGACGTGCCCGGCCTGATCCCTGGCGCGAGCCAGGGTAAGGGCCTGGGTCTGGACTTCCTGCGCCACATCGAGCGCACCGCGGTGCTCGCGCACATTGTGGACGTAGCCACGATGGAGCCGGGGCGCGATCCGATCTCTGACATTGAAGCGCTCGAGCACGAGCTTGACTCCTACGCCGACCAGCTTGACCTGGACTCTGGCCTCGGTGACCTGCGTGAGCGCCCTCGCATCGTCGTGCTGAACAAGATGGACGTGCCGGAGGCCCGGGAGCTCGCCGAGTTCTTGGAAGACGACATCAAGGAAAAGTTCGGCTGGGATGTATACATGATCTCCACCGCGACCCGCGAGGGCCTTGACCCGCTGAAGTGGGCGCTGTGGAAGATCGTGGAGCGTGCCAGGAAGCGACGCGTGAAAGCCGAGAAGGCAACTCCTACGGAGGTGCTGCGACCGAAGGCGGTTGCGCCACGGCGCCGTGGGCACGCGCAGGAGGGCGGCATCGAAGTTGTTCCTGACCCGATGTGGCCGGGCGGCTGGCTGGTCACTGGCGAGAAAGCAGAGCGCTGGATTCGCCAGACCGACTTCGAAAACGACGAGGCGGTCGGCTACCTCTCGGACCGCCTGAACAAGGCCGGCGTGGAAGACCAACTGCGTAAGATCGGCGCGAAGGAGGGAGACACCGTCACCATCGGCGAGATCTCGTTTGATTGGGAGCCATCGCGAGCGGGCGACCCAACCATGGCGGGACGTGGCCAGGACGCCCGACTCTACGACACCACGCGCGCGTCCGCATCGGAGCGCAAGCGCGCGTCCCAGGCGCGCCGCGGCCTTATCGACGAGTTCGATTTCGGCGACGGGGAGACAGCCGACCGGGAACGTTGGCAGGGTTAGCGCTACACTGAGCTGCTATGAACGCAGCAACAACTACGGAGGCGCAGCTTCGCGAGCACATTGCTGGTGCGAAGCGGGTCGTCGTCAAGCTTGGTACCTCCTCACTGGTCAATGAGGATTCCTCGGTGAGCAGGGTCAAGATTGACCGCCTCGTTGATGCGCTGGTGGACCGCATGGATGCGGGCACCGACGTCGTGGTGGTGTCCTCCGGCGCGATCGCGGCGGGAATGAGCCCGTTGGGGCTGCGGACTCGCCCGCGGGATCTTGCCACGAAGCAGGCCGCTGCAGCGGTGGGGCAGGTGCACCTCGCGCAGGAATGGGGCGCCTCCTTCGCCAGGCATGGTCGCACAGTGGGGCAGGTGCTGCTCACGCAAGCTGATGCCGGCGTGCGGGAGCGCGCGCGGAACGCCCAGCGCACGATCGACAGGCTGCGGCAGCTGGGCACTGTGCCGATCGTGAACGAGAACGACACGGTGGCGACCTCCGAGATGCGCTTCGGCGATAACGACAGGCTCTCGGCGATTGTGGCGACGCTCATCGGAGCCGATGCGCTCGTGTTGCTTTCAGACGTCGACGGCCTCTACGACCGCAACCCGGCCGACCCGAGCGCGCGCTTTGTCTCTGAGGTCCGCACCGGCGCTGACCTCGAGGGCGTCGTGGCCGGTGACGGTGGTGCGCTCGGGACCGGGGGGATGGCGGCGAAGGTGTCGGCGGCGCGGCTCGCAGCCCGCGGCGGAGTGCCAGTGCTGCTGACCAGCGCGACCAAAATCTCGCAGGCGCTGCAGGACGCAAGCTGCGGAACCGTATTCCACACCCGTGAGCAGTCAACGCTTAGGGCATGGAAATTCTGGGCGCTCTACGCCGCGGACGCTGAAGGCGTGCTGCGCCTGGATAAAGGCGCCGTGCAGGCCGTCACCAGTGGGGGCACGAGCTTACTCGCGGTGGGTATCACCGACATCGAGGGGGACTTCCACGCCGGTGACATCGTGGAGATCCTGGGGCCCGACTCGGAAGCCGTCGGGCGCGGCGAGGTTGCGTATGATGCCGCGGAGCTTGCCGGCATGCTGGGCAAGCACACGGATGAGCTGCCGGAAGGGCAGCGCAAACCCGTCGTGCACGCCGACTATTTATCAAATTTCGCCACCCGTCTGTAAATACACGCTAGGTTGGGGTGCATGAAATTTGCATTCTTACCGAAACCTTGGGACGCAGTCGTCGATGACCTGACAGATCACGGCCACACGTTTGTGGACCTCGACGAGTCTCCAGACGTGTTGGTGTTTCGCGGGAATCCGGAAGATTTCCCAGAGGAATTACCGCCGAGCGTGAAGCTTGTGCAGGTGGCGTATGCGGGCGTCGAAAAGCTGGTAGAGGCAGGGGTGCTCGATGTCGATGTGCCGGTGGCTAATGCCGCCGGGATATACGACGACACTGTGGCCGAGGCGGCACTGGCGCTGCTGTTGGGGGTGCTGCACCGGCACAAGGCGGTGACGCCGCAGTGGAACGACAGGCAGCTCAACGAGGAGACGGACTACCTGTTCGACAACAAGAAGGTCGCGGTGATTGGGGCGGGTGGCATCGGTAAGATGCTGATCCGCTTCCTCGAGCCGTTCGGGCCGGAGATTATCGCAGTGAACCGCTCCGGCAACCCGGTGCCGGGGGCCAAACGCACCGTGGCGATGTCCGAGGCGCAGGATGTGTGGTCGGAGGCGGACTACTTCGTGCTCATCGCGCCACTGACGAAGCAGACGCACCACCTCGTCAACGCGGAGGTGCTGCGCGCGATGAAGCCGAACGCGGTGGTGGTCAACGTTGGCCGTGGCCCACTGATTGATACGGAGGCGCTGACCAAGGCCCTGCAGGATGGCACGATTGCTGGCGCTGGCCTGGACGTGACGGACCCTGAGCCGCTGCCGGAGGATCACCCGCTGTGGCAGATGGACCGCTGCCTGATTACCCCGCACACCGCGAACATCCCGCGCTACATGCAAGCGCGCGTGGGTGAACTGACACGCCGAAACTGGGAGGCACTGCAAGAGGGCCGCCCGTTGCCGACGCAGATTGATGTGGAGGAAGGATACTAATGACGACTATCGAAGCTCAGGTACTGCAGTTGGCGAAGGCTGCGAAGCAGGTGGCGCCGGTGATCGCGACGCTACCGACCGTCCGCAAAAACGCTGTGCTGCAGCACGCGGCGCAGGCGCTGGAAGCACGTACTGCGGAGATTCTGCAGGCCAACGCCCGCGACATCGAGGAAGGCCGCGCGGCTGGCATGGACGAAGCGTTGGTAGACAGGCTCGCGCTGGATGAGCAACGCATCGCGGGCATCGCGGACGGACTGCGTCAGGTCGCGAGCCTCCACGACCCAGTTGGGGATGTGGTGCGCGGCGGCACGATGTACAACGGGATCCGGATGCGCCAGGTTCGCGTGCCGCTCGGCGTGATGGGCATGGTCTACGAGGCCCGCCCGAACGTCACGGTCGATGCGTTTGGCCTGGCGCTGAAGTCAGGCAACGTGGCACTGCTGCGTGGTTCGAAGTCGGCGGCGCATTCGAACGCGGCGCTGGTCGCGGTGCTGCAGGACGTGCTGGCGAAGGAGGGGCTGCCAACCGAGGCGGTCCAGCTGCTGCCGAGCGACTCGCACGACTCCGTCACCGCGCTCATCACGGCACGCGGCCTCGTCGATGTGGTCATTCCGCGCGGCAGCGCCCGGCTTATCGACGCCGTCGTTACCCAAGCAACCGTGCCAACCATCGAGACCGGCACTGGCAACTGCCACGTATACGTGGATGCTTCAGCGGACATTCAGCAGGCGACCGACATTGTCGTCAATGGCAAGACGCGCCGGGTGTCGGTGTGCAACGCGACCGAAACGGTGCTGCTTGACGCGGCGTTGCCGGATGCGGACAAGCTGGCCGTCGTAAAGGCACTGCAGGACGCCGACGTGACCGTCCACGGGGACCCGGCAGCACTTGGTGCGTTCGGGGCTTGCGACGTAGTCGAGGCCGACGAGCACGATTGGGCGGAGGAGTACCTTTCGATGGACGTTGCCGTCGGTGTCGTCGACGGCGTTGAGGAGGCCGCGAAGCACATCGCACGCTACTCCTCGGGGCACACGGAAGCCGTGGTCGCCACTGATGCGCGCGTGCTGCAGTACTTCGCGGACCACGTGGATTCGGCAGCCATCATGCTCAATGCCTCGACCGCGTTTACGGATGGCGAGCAATACGGCATGGGTGCAGAGATCGGGATCTCTACCCAGAAACTGCACGCACGTGGACCGATGGCGCTGCCTGAACTGACAAGCACGAAGTGGATCCTGGAGGGCAGCGGGCAGACTCGAAGTTAGGAAAATGGTGTGGGCGGGCTACACTAATGCGCAGTTTCTTCACACCCGGAGTCCAAGGTGTGACTCATCCATAGAGAAGGTGCATAGTGTTCCGCAAAATGCGTACGTTTTTCCGTCGTCGGCTACCCGTGACTGCAGTTGCGTTCGCCGCAGCAGCAGCTGCAGTGGTTACCCCCGTGCTGCCGACGGAAGAAGCGACCGCCCAGCAGCGGTGCCCTTCGGTCGCGGTAATCGCTGCACGCGGCTCCGGTCAGAATAACCAGATTTACCGAACACGCTATGCCGGGGAAGCCCCGTGGACCTCGAATGGTTGGGAGGGGGAGACCATTCGCGCTTTCCTTCGCTATTCGGAGTCGCGCTACCGTGCCACTCACGGCGGGAACTCCCTGATGAAGGACGTGGAAGTCCTCGGTATGGAGCCGCGCTACTACCCAGCGATTTACCCGGATTATGATGTCCCTTCCGTCGCAGCACCCGCGACGCTGCTGCAGGCGCTGGGTTTGGCTATCCAGTACGCGGTGCCGTTGTTTACGATGGCGCGACAGGCTGGCACGGACTTTATGGACTCCGTCAACATTGGGCGCACTGGCGTGATGGCGCTGGTGAACGACTACGAACGCGCGAGCGGGTGCCATCCGAAGTACGTGCTGTCCGGCTACTCACAGGGCGCGATGATCCTGCTGGAGCACGAGCGTGAGCTGGCACGCCGCGGCAAGCTGGCGGGCGTTGTCTACTTTGGCAACCCGATGACTGCCGCGCGTGATGCTGGCACGGTGGGCGTGGCAAACGGCGGTGCAGGCGGCATGCTCGGCTTCCTGCCGTTTAACACCCGCACCGCGGG
Organism: Corynebacterium sp. NML120713; assembly: GCF_001875735.1. Classification (NCBI taxonomy): domain Bacteria; kingdom Bacillati; phylum Actinomycetota; class Actinomycetes; order Mycobacteriales; family Corynebacteriaceae; genus Corynebacterium; species Corynebacterium sp. NML120713. The sequence goes on along the minus strand of NZ_MLCR01000015.1, from coordinate 125,849 downwards.
TGCGACCCGCAACAAGGTCAACTACTGCTTGCCGCTGGATGCAGTGTGCGATCTTTCCGTCCAGGTCCTGCGGGCCGCTGCCCCGACGGGCGGTACCCACGGCCAGTACTTCCTGCGGTGGAACCGTTGGGATGACCAGGTGGCAGACTCTTTTGGTCGCTTTGTTGATCAGGTTCGGTACCGCTAAGAGTTGAAGGAAGGACAAGGACACAGTCATGGTTTCGTGGAAGCGGGCAGCGTGTAGCGCTCTTGTAACAGCGACGCTGTTGACCAGTGGGGTGTCGGTTGCGCAGGCTCAGGAGACTGAAGCAGGCGTGGCGGTGCCGACGCCGTCACGCGGGGTATACATCCAGTCGCAGAAGTGCCAGTTCCGGACGGATGGCAAGGGCAACGTACTTGTCGACGCCAACGGGCAGCGCATCCCAGTGCTTGACGAGCATGGCAAGCCGGTGTGTGAAGACCTCAACGCCAGCTCGATGTCATCGATGAAGCAGCGCCCAGATTCATCCGCAGAAGGCAAGGAGAAGTTGCCGTGGTGGGGCATCCTGCTCATTGTGCTTGGCTCAATTGTTGGCGTGGGGCTTACAGCGTTCTGGCTCGCTTTCGAGCAGGCGAACGTCTGGATCGGGTAAGCACGTGGCAGAGGCCGTAGCAGCATCATTGCGCGACGCCCGACGAGTGGGCGTCATGGGCGGTACTTTCGACCCGATCCACAACGGCCACCTCGTGGCCGCGAGCGAGGTCGCCGACCGTTTTGACCTCGACGAGGTCGTGTTTGTGCCGACGGGTCAGCCCTGGCAGAAGGCGGATCGGCAGATCACCGACTCTGAAGATCGCTACCTCATGACGGTCATCGCGACTGCCTCGAATCCGAGGTTCTCGGTCTCTCGGGTAGACATTGACAGAGAGGGGCCGACCTACACCCTGGACACGCTGCGGGATTTGCGCGCCCTGTTGCCGCAGGCGGAACTGTTCTTTATCACGGGCGCGGATGCGTTGGCGTCGATAATGTCGTGGCGCGACTGGGACCTGATGTTTGACCTGGCGCAGTTTGTCGGCGTGACGCGCCCCGGCTACGAGCTGAGCGAATCCTTCCTGCCCGAAGACGTGCAGGAGCAGGTGCATTTGATTGAGATTCCTGCGATGGCGATCTCGTCCACGGGGTGCCGCGAGCGCGCCAAAGAAGGCCGCCCGGTGTGGTACCTGGTGCCAGATGGCGTGGTGCAGTACATTGCGAAAAACGACCTATATCGTTCAAGTGGCGAACAGCGCCCTTAGCGTGGGACAATAGGCGCGTTACTGCTATTTTTCATTACTGACGAAGGACTGAGTACTTGACTGCTCTGCAGATCTCTCTTGATCAGGCCGCGATCGCCGCGAAGGCCGCCGACGAGAAGCTCGGCGAGAACATCGGCGTCATCGATGTGTCGAACGTGATCGGCATTACCGATATTTTTGTGATGGTCTCCGCGGACAACGAGCGCAAGGTAAACGCGATCGTCCAGGAGATTGAGGACGACATGACCGACGCCGGCTTCGAGCCGAAGCGCCGCGAGGGCGTTCGCGAAAACCGCTGGGTGCTGCTGGACTACGGCAACATCGTGGTGCACGTGCAGCGCAGCCCGGAGCGCGACTTCTACGGCCTGGACCGCCTGTACGCAGACTGCCCGGCAATTAGCGTGGAGGGCCTGCCAGCCTACGAACGCCCTGGTGCGTTCGCGGACGGCGAGAGTGTGCGTTCGGCGCAGCAGATTGAAGACCTTCCGCTGGCAGGCGATGCCCCTGAGGACGAGGACGAGTTCTAACACCATGGCGCGACGACTCATCTTGCTGCGACACGGCCAAACCACGTATAACGCCACGTCGAGGATGCAGGGGCAACTCGACACGGAGTTGTCGGAAGAGGGGAGGCAGCAGGCGCGAAACATTGCGCCGGTGTTGACAGAAATGGGCGTCGCCAAGATTGTGGCTTCGGACCTGAGCAGGGCTGCAGTCACGGCACAGATCGTCGCGGAGCACCTCGAGCTGCCGGTGACCTATGATGCGCGCCTGCGCGAGACGCACCTCGGGCAGTGGCAGGGCAAGACACACGCCGAGGTCGATGGCGCCGACGGCAGCGTTCGCGCCCACTGGCGCAATACCCCAACGTGGGCGCCGCCGGAAGGCGAGAGCCGGATTGACGTCGCGCAACGGGCACGCCCGGTTGTTGACGAGTTGATGGAGCACTTCGACGGGTGGGATGACGCGGCGGTGCTGCTTGTCGCCCACGGAGGTACGATCGCGGCGCTGACGTCGAGCCTGCTAGACCTGGAGATCTCGCAGTACCCGATGATGAAGAGCCTGCGTAACGCGAACTTTGCGCAGCTGCAGGCGTTGCCGCGCTACGGCGAGCCGGACACTGGCGTGCAGTGGTACCTCGAGGCGTGGAACCAGGGGTTGACGGTCTAAATGGCGGTACGGGTTGTTGTTGATTCCTCGGCGGGTTTGCCAGCTGATATTGCCAGTGAGCTCGACATTACGGTGCTCCCGCTGCACGTCATGGAGCATGTCGAAGACGATGAAGTATCGACGAGCGGGCTGTCGGCCTTGGAACTCGCAGCGGCTTACGGGCGTCAGCTCGAGCGCTCTGGGGACGATGGCGTGGTAGCCCTACACCTGTCGAAGCACTTTTCTTCCACCTGGTCCGCGGCGGTTTCTGCTTCGGGGGTGTTCCCGGGGAACGTGCGGGTGCTCGAGACTAGTACCGTCGGCATGGCGGTCGGGGCGGCAGCGATGGCGGCGGCGACCGTCGCGCGCGAGGGGGCGAGCCTCGACGAGGTAGAAGCGATGGCGTCCTCCACGCTGAAGCGCTCGGAGACGTGGTGCTACCTGCACCAGCTGGACTGGTTGCGCAAGTCTGGCAGGATTTCCACGGGGACTGCGGTGTTGTCGGCGGCGTTGCTGGCAACGAAGCCGATTCTGCGGATGCACAACGGCAAGCTCGAGTTAGCAGGCAAGACTCGCACCCAGACGAAGGCGTTTTCCAAGCTCACGGAGCTTGTTCTGGAGCGTGCGGATTCCCAGCCGGTGTTTGCTGCGGTGCAGCATGCGGACGCGGAAGAGTCCGCGCAGCAGCTGGCGGGCATGCTTGATGAGGTGCTGCCGCGGCACTCGCGGGTGCTGGTGGAGCCAATGGTCGATGTGCTTGCTGCGCACACCGGGCCCGGCGCGATCGGGCTGTCGGTCGTGTTTGGTTCGCGCACGTAGCGGCGCTGTCAAGGGGGTTGGCTGCGGCTGTGGAGAAGTAGCCTGCACGGGGTGTGCGGTTTGGGGGTTGTCCACAACGGGTTTGCTTGGTCTGTTGGGGCGAGGACGCCGGTTTTAGCCTGTGGTTATGCAGGTCAGTGAACGGATTCAAGAGCTTACGCGCCCGACTGGTGAGGAGGCGCTGCTGCAGGTGAAGTACCCGACTCCTCGCGTGCACGTTCCGGTGAAGCCGGCGGCTGCGGTGATGGGGGTTGTGATGAGCCTACTGGTGCTGTGGGCGGTGGTGCAGGTCCGCGGACCGGACGTTGCGGAGGAGGACGCGCCTGTTTGGGAGAACGTTGCTACTGCGACCGATGTGCCGGAGCGCGTGGTGGTTGCGGTGGTGGGGGAGGTGGCAAATCCTGGGCTGGTGACGCTGAACCAGGGTTCCCGTGTGGCGGATGCGCTGGATATTGCGCAGCCGCTCGACCACGCGGACTTGCTGCAGTTGAATCTCGCTCAAGTGCTTGTCGACGGCCAACAGCTCCACGTCGTCGCAATCGGTGAAGGCCCTGCCGTGCCGGGTGGGGATGGTGGTGGTGCTGTGGAGGCGACAGGTCAGATTTCGCTCAACAGGGCGTCGGCCGCGGAGCTGGTCACGCTGCCCGGGGTGGGGGAGGCGACCGCGGCGGCGATTATCGCGCACAGGGAGGCGAACGGCCCGTTCCAGAAGGTCGAGGATCTGATGCAGGTCAAGGGGATTGGCCCTGCGAAGTTTGAGGCGATTGCGCCGCTGGTGGGGCTGTAAGCGGTGCAGGAGCTTCGGCTGGTGCCCACGGCGCTGTGCGTCTGGATAGCGACGATCGTGACTGTTGCCCTCGCGCCGTGGGCGGGGTTCGCTGTAGTCGCCGCGGCGGTAGTGCTGTGCGGGTGTGCGCGTGCGGTGGGCCAGGCGGTGCTGGTCGGTTCCGGTGGTGTGGCGACCGTCGTGGTGGCCTGGGTCCGCATCACGGTGGCGCGGGCGGGAACGCTGCGCCTGCCGGTGGAGGCCACCGTGACCGCTGCCCCAAAGGAGCTTGACTCTGGCGGGATGCTGGTACGCGTGCGCGCCGGGAGCGGTGGCGCCGAGCTGCCGGTGTTTGTCCGCGGTGGTGTCCCCGATGGGGTGGTCAGTGGTGCGACGGTGCGGGTGGACGGCACTGTGTCGGAGTCCTCGCGGGCGGGCGTGAACCCGTGGGCGGTCAATGGCACGGTCGAGCCGTTGACCGGGCCGACGGGGGCATCTGGGTGGGCGCAGCACGTGCGGGCAACGTTCGCCGATGCGGTGCGCGAGCACGTCGGGGAACACTCGCAGGGCCTCATCCCGGGCATGGTGCTGGGCGATACCTCGATGCAGGGGGCGTCGGAGCAGCAGGCGTACATCGCTACCGGGCTGTCGCACCTCTCGGCGGTATCGGGTTCGAACGTTGCCATCGTGACGACGTTCGCCGTGGTAGTAGCTGCAGCGCTGCGCATCGGACTCTACGGCAGGCTCGTTGCAGCGGGTGCTGCGTTGGCGGTGTTCGCCTTGCTCGTTGGGCCGGAGCCGAGCGTGCTGCGGGCATCGGTGATGGGGCTGGTGGGACTCGTTGCGGTGGTGGCGTCGAGTCAAACGGAGGTCATTCACGCGTTGTGCCTGGCGGTGATTGCGCTCATTTTCTTCGATACCGACCTGGCGATGCACTACGGGTTCGCGCTGTCGGTGGCTGCGACCGTCGGCATCGTGGTGCTCTTCCCGCTGTTCTACAGGGCGCTCGCACCGACGGCGTTGCCGGACATCCTCGTACGCGCCGTCGCGGTCGCCATCGCCGCAGACGTTGCGACGATGCCGCTCGTGGCCGCGATGGCGGGCCAGGTCTCGCTGGTCTCTGTTGGCGCGAACGTGCTGGTGGCTCCCGTCACGCCCCTGGTGACGGTGCTCGGGCTGTGCGCGGTGGTGCTGGCGGTGCTGCCGGGAGGTCTTGAGGCGATCGTGCTGTGGTTGATCTCCCCGCTGACCTGGTGGGTCCACACTGTGGCTGAACGTGGAGCGGCGCTGCCCGCCGCGACCGTCGCTGCGAATCCGGTGACGGTGCTTATCGGCTATGGGTGGGTGGTCGCCGTGCTGTTGCTTGTGCCGTGGCGCCGCCGGACATTGGCGCTGTGCCTGACCTGCGCGGTGGTAGCAAGCGCTTGTTTCGCGTGGCCACGAGGCACCGTTGTGGATCCCGCGACGCTCCGCAGCCACGTCGTGGCCACCAAAGACGACATCCTCCCCGTCCCGTCAGGCACCGAGCTCGTCGTGGTACTCGAGGAAGGCAGCGCACCCAAGCGCCCGGCAGCAACCCCGGACGGCATCCCCGTCATCTTCCCCAACCGGGGAGCGGTGCCCGTCCTCTACGCAGACGGGAGGCAACAGCTACGCTAAGAAGCATGCTCAACCCAGTGCACCTGGTCCTCGGGGAAGACGAGTTCCTCGCCGAACGCGCCACCAAAGCCATCATTGCCCAGCTCAGCCCAGCTGCGGAGCGCACCACCCTGCGCGCAGGCGACGTCACCGAAGGCGAACTGGCCATGGCGACCAGCCCGTCACTGTTCGCGGAGGAACGCATCGTGCTGATCAAGAACACCGAGCTGGCAGGCAAGGAACCGCTCGAGATCCTGCTGCGCGCCTGCGTGGACCCGGCGCCCGGTATGACGCTGATCATCGAGCACTCCGGAGGTGGGCGTCAAAAAGCCTATGTGAAGAAGTTCGAGAAGATCGCCGAGGTCCACCGCGCGAACCCGCTGCGCGACCGCGACCGACACTCGTGGCTCACCCAGGAGTTTAGGCGCTACGGGCAGCGCCCAACCCCGGACACTGTCGCTGCGCTGCTCGAATCCGTCGGTTCTGACCTGCGGGAACTCGCCAGTGCGGTGAGCCAGCTCGTGGCGGACACCGACGGGGAAGTCGACGTAAACGCTGTGCGCAACTACTACACGGGCGTGGCGGAAGTCGCGGGCTTCGACATCGCGGAGCAGGCCATCGCCGGGCGCGCCGACCGCGCGCTCGCCTCCACACGCCGGGCACTGCAGCTCGGCACGAGTCCGGTGGCGATCGCGGCGGCGCTCGCGCACAAGGTCGGGGACATCGCCAAGCTGTACGGGGTGCGGGGTAACCCGGACCAGCTCGCGCGAACGGTCGGGATGCACCCCTTTGTGGTGAAGAAGACCATGAACGTTGCGCGCCAGTGGTCGGGTGATGCGGTGTCGCAAGCCGTCATCATCGTCGCTGAGCTGGAGTCTACGGTGAAGGGCAATGGCGGGGAGCCGGAGTACGCGGTGGAAGAAGCAGTCCGCAGGATTGCCCAACTCGCGTGATAGCGTAAGAAAACTATGACGCAGCAACCAAACGAGATCCCCGAAGACGTCCAAGCCTTCGCCGCCCGCCTCTTCCAGATGGCGCGTGACGGCGAGGCAACCCTGCTCGATTACGTTGACCAGGGCGTCGACGTCAATCTGGCGAACCAGGACGGAAACTCGTTGTTGATGCTCGCCAGCTACTCCGGGCACCTCGCCCTGACCGAAGGGCTCATCGCGCGCGGCGCAGACGTCAACGCGCTGAACGCGCGCGGGCAAAGCCCGCTGGCAGGGACGATCTTCAAGAAGGAAGACGACATCGCCCGTGCACTTATCAACGCGGGTGCCGACGCCACCATCGGCACTCCGAGTGCCATCGACACGGCGAGCATGTTCGGCCGTGAGGACCTCATCGACCTGCTCAAGGGCACGCAGCGTTGATCGCGCCGGCAGATCTCGCGGTCATTGTCGGTCTGAACTTGGTTGGTGCGGCCGCCCCGGGGCCCGACGTCATCCTGGTGACCCGTACCGCGACGCGCTCGCGGCCGCACGCGTGGGCAACGACGTGCGGAATCCAGCTGGGTGTGCTGTGGTGGTGCTCGCTGACCGTGTTCGGTGCGGCGGCGCTGCTGACCGCCGTGCCGCGCGCGCTGCAGGTAGTGCAGGTGATCGGCGGAGCGTATCTGGTATGGATGGGTATCAACGCGGTGCGCCAGGGTTGGCGCGACCGGCGCAACCCACCGCTTTCCCTCGAGGAAGCAGAGCAGAGGCTCGGTAGCCTGCGAGCCAGCTTTGTTCGGGGACTTTCGACGAACCTGGCGAACCCGAAAATCGTGCTGGCGTTGTCCGCCATGATTGCGCCACTGCTGCCAGCCAGTCCGTCGTGGGCAACGCAGATTGTGGTGATCCTGTCGCTGTGGGCCAGCTCGTTCATCCTGTTCGGCGTGCTCACGCAGGTGGTGTCTACGAACCGGGTGCGGCGCAAATTACTAGCCGCCGGGCCCGCAATCGATATGGGCTCCGGCGGCTTCTTCTGCGTTGTTGGCGCGCTCCTCGTGGTGCGTGGTCTGCTTAGCGCAGGCTGAGCAGGAAGTCCACGGTGGCGGTACTTGCAGATGGATCCGTGAACCACGTGTGGCCGCCACCTTCGACGCGCTGCAGCTCAGTTCGGGCGCCACAGGCAGGGCTCAACGTGGTGACGTTGCCCAGGCGGGTCTCGGTGGCGGAGCCCGCGATGCAGCCGTTCTTGTCCATGAACAGGTTGAACACGTCGTTGACGGAACGGAACGGCTTGCCGTGGCGGGTGCCGCCGTCGTAGCCGACGACGTTGTCGTTGGTGCCGTGCATGATGAGCGTCGGCACGGAACCGCTCTTGCAGCCCTCGACGGTCGGGTTGTAATAGGCGCCCGCCACAGAGGCGATACCGTTGACAAGCTCAGGGGCGTGGCAGGCAAGCGAGGCCACCATGCCACCGCCGTTGGAAAGTCCGACGGCGCTCACGCGGTTGCGGTCGGCGCCGAAGTTCTCGACGAGGTCGTCGATAATCGCGCGGGTGTATGCAATGTCCTCGCGCGTCGACGTACGTGCGTACGGTGCACCCGCCCAAGCCTGGGACTCGCCCTCGGCGTAGACGACGATGGCGCGGCCCGCAGCAGCGGACTCGAGGTGGGCGTAGCCCTGCATCTGGTCGGCGGTGTGCTGCCACCCGCCGTAGCCGATGATGACGGGGTAGGACTTTCCTTCCTCATAGCCCGAAGGCAACACCACATTGTAGGAGCGCGACAGGCCATCAGCGTTGACGGTGCGGCGCTCCTGGGAACCGCGGCGGCCCGGCTCGTGCGAGGAGCCGATCGTGCCGGTGACCGGGCCCAAAATCACAATGGCCGCGACAAGGCCGACGAGCAGCGCCAGCCGGTCCAACCGAATGTTTTGCGGGTTCAACATCTTCTGGAGCTGACGTAGGTCAGGCATCTGCTGTGCCTGCGCTGTAGGGGTGACGGCGGACTGCTCAGGGGCCACCGCTACGGCGCCCAACGTCAGAGTTGTAGCTGTTACTGCTGCGCAAAGCGCACGACGATAGTTCTTCACAAATTCAGTATCGTAGAGCAGATCCAGCAATGTTACGAATGCAAAAAATCCTGCGCACCGGACGGAGCCGGGGCACAGGATTGCTCTGCGCGAAAAGCTTAGGCCATCTTGTTCAGAGCGCGAGCCATGTTCGACTTCTTGTTCGCCGCGTTGTTGCGGTGGAACACGCCCTTGGACACAGCCTTGTCCAGCTTGCGGGAAGCGAAACGCAGCTGCTTCTCAGCGGCAGCCTTGTCGCCGGACTCAACAGCCTCACGGAACTTACGGATCTCCGTGCGGACAGCGGAACGGACGGACTTGTTGCGAACGCGACGCTTCTCGTTGGTGAGAACGCGCTTCTTCTGCTGCTTGATGTTAGCCATAATGTGCACCTCTTAAATAAGTTGGTATCGATTGCAATGTCGAAGATTCGGCAACGGGCTGTTGCTGCGTAATGCTTTGAACTTGACGCGAACCCAAGGTCCTGCCCGCGTAGATCACGCACCCGAAACCGGATACAAACAACTCGACTAAGATACCCCACCACGAGAAACGGGGCAAGTGGCAGGCTTACTAGGTCCAGTGGTACGTGTCGCGCAGCCGGTTCGCCACGCGATCGAAGCGCCGGGCGGGGAGGGTGGCGCCTCGCCGGTGGATACTTGCCTCCGGCACGACAAGCAGCAGGTCCAGGCGCAGCCAGCCGGGTTGGCCGGAGGCGTCCCAGTCCCCGGTGCCGATGCCGAGCCACTCCTCAGTGGCAGACGCAGGGTCCGACACCGGCTCCTCGCCGCAGTGGATGAGCAGGGCAAGAACATCGTGGTGGTCGCGTCCGACGACGAGCATCGCGCGTTCCTCCGGGGGAGTCGACGGCACGAGCGCCCACACGACCTCGCCGGGTTCGGCGTTGCCGTCCATGTCCGGACCGTAATACAGGTTCCGGGCGTGCTGTTCCGTAGGTTGGACGTCGATACGCGTGGCGGTGGTGCGGGTCTTGGTGCCGGGGGTGAGCCCGAGGCGCTCGTTGAGCAGCGCGAGCCCCTCCTCGAGGGAGGCACGTCGTTGCTGTTGAAGCTTGCGCCAGAAAACCATGGTGCAAACTTTAAGTGTTTTGCCTGGCCTGGGCAAGGTTGTGTTTCGAAATGGGGCACTGCGAGGTAGAGTGGCACAATTATGGCTGCCCAAAAACGAAATTTCGCGGAAACCACGTTCACGGACCCGGAGCGGATCCGAAACTTCTGCATTATTGCCCACATTGACCACGGAAAATCCACGCTCGCGGACCGCATTTTGCAGCTGTCTGATGTCGTCGAGGCCCGTGAGATGCGTGATCAGTACCTGGACAATATGGATATTGAACGCGAGCGCGGCATTACTATTAAGGCCCAGAACGTGCGCCTGCCATGGACGCCCCGCTCCGGCGAGTACGAGGGCCAGGAGATGGTCCTGCAGATGATTGACACGCCGGGCCACGTCGACTTCTCCTACGAGGTCTCGCGCGCTCTCGAGGCGTGTGAGGGCGCAATCTTGCTTGTCGACGCCGCCCAGGGCATCGAAGCCCAGACCCTGGCGAATTTGTACATGGCCATGGACAATGACCTGGAAATCATCCCGGTCCTCAACAAGATCGACCTGCCGGCAGCCGACCCGGAGAAATACGCGCTGGAGATCGCCAACATTATCGGCTGCGAGCCGGAGGACGTGCTGCGCGTGTCCGGCAAGACAGGTGAAGGCGTCCCGGAGCTTCTGGATAAGGTCGTCGAACTAATCCCGGCACCATCGTCAGAGTTTGACGCCGATGCGCCGGCCCGCGCCTTGATCTTCGACTCCGTCTACGACACCTACCGCGGCGTCGTTACCTACATCCGCATGATGGACGGCAAGCTGCTGCCGAACCAGCAGGTGCAGATGATGAATACCGGCGTGCGCCACGAAATCCTCGAGATCGGCGTGGTCTCTCCAACCATGAAGAAGACAAAGGGGCTCGGCCCCGGCGAGGTCGGCTACCTGATTACCGGCGTGAAGGATGTGCGCGAAACCCGCGTCGGCGACACCGTGACCTGGGCTAACAAGGGGGCAGAGGAGCCACTCGACGGCTTCGAGGAGGTCAAGCCGATGGTGTACTCGGGCCTGTTCCCGGTCTCACAGGAGGACTTCCCGGCGTTGCGCGAGTCGCTGGAGAAGCTGCAGCTTAACGACGCCTCCCTGACCTGGGAGCCAGAGACCTCCGTGGCGCTGGGCTTCGGTTTCCGCTGCGGCTTCCTGGGACTGCTCCACATGGAGATCACCCGCGACCGCCTCGAGCGCGAATTCGACCTGGACCTGATTTCCACCGCGCCGTCGGTCACCTACCGCGTGATCGCCGAGGACGGCTCAGAGCAGATGGTGCACAACCCATCCGACTGGCCAGGTGGCAAGCTGCAGGCGGTGTATGAGCCGATCGTCAACATGACGATCATCGTCCCGCAGGAGTTCGTTGGCACCACGATGGAGCTGTGCCAGTCGAAGCGCGGCACCATGAAGAACATGGAGTACCTCTCGGAGGACCGCGTCGAGCTGCGCTACTACATGCCGCTCGGCGAGATCATCTTCGACTTCTTCGACATGCTCAAGTCCCGCACCAAGGGCTACGCCTCCCTGAATTACGAGGACGCCGGCGAGCAGGAAGCGGACCTGGTCAAGGTGGACATCCTGCTGCAGGGCGACCCCGTGGACGCGTTCTCCGCGATCGTGCACAAGGACTCCGCGCAGTGGTACGGCAACAAGATGACCAAGAAGCTCAAGGAACTCATCCCACGCCAGCAGTTCGAGGTCCCCGTGCAGGCGGCGATTGGCTCGAAGATCATCTCGCGCGAAAACATCCGTGCGCTGCGTAAGGACGTGTTGTCCAAGTGCTACGGCGGCGACATTTCGCGTAAGCGCAAGCTGCTGGAGAAGCAGAAGGCCGGCAAGAAGCGTATGAAGGCGATCGGCTCGGTCACCGTGCCGCAGGAGGCATTCGTGGCAGCGCTGTCGACCGACGAGGCGTAGCCCCTCAGCGCCGAGTGTGGTGGAAATCACCACACATTTTACGGTCTATATCCTTTGTGATGCATCCACCGCGCGAGTGTGCGGTGGATGTTTTTGTGACCTTGAAGTTTCATTAGTGTGCGGCGCCTGTTTGTGGCCAGGTGTCGAAAATGTACTGTATGGGCTACGGCGTGACGGCTCGTAAATGTGCAGGCGGGAGAATTGTCTACCGTGTTTCATATGTTTTTGTCGGGCTAATTAGGATGCGTGTTTTCGAGAAACTTTGAAGTAGCATCAGGGCGATTTTATTGCCTCCGAAAGGACACCCCTCATGCGAAACTTTGGAGCGTCCCGCGCCGCCCGCCGACGTGCGCTGATCGCCGGAACCATCATCTGCTCACTCGCGCTTAACGACGCGCCCGCTCTCGCGGCGGACCCGCACCCCGCTGTAGAGCAGGCACAAACTGAAAATGACGCCATCGCCGCCGGCCGCGTCACCTCGCTGGAGCAGATCGAGCAGCAGCAGGTGCAGGGAGTCGTGCAGGGCCGCGCAGTGCTGGCCACGGACGCCTACTCGCTGAATGCGCAACAGCAGGGACTCGGAAACGGCTACACCGTCTACCTGCAGTGGATGGACAACACGTCCCCGGCGTCGCCAGTGTTCACTGCGAGCACCCACACACTTGCCGACGGCACCCCTCCGGGAGAAGGCTACTTCGTCTTCGACAACCTCGACTGGGTTGACTCCGAAGGCGCCCTGCACCGTTTCGCCCCGGAATCTGGAGGCAAACGTACCCGCTACAAGCTGTGGCTGCGCCCCAACCAACAAGGGCCCGCCGGCAACACCCTAGTCACGCTGCGTCAGGGACCAGGCTCCGGTGTCGGATTCATGAGCCCCGACACCGACGAACTACTCGGCGCCAAAGTCATCGAAGGCTCCGCACTGACGCACGCCCACATCTACGCCGCCGAACAACCCGCCACCGCCGACGCCCCCTTCGCGTTCGCCCGCCCGCGCGCTGAGTGGAAACTCGACGAGCACGGCCCTGCCGGAGATCGGCCACAGTACTCAGTCTCCGGCGTGGTGTACTGGTCCAGCATCAACCAGGAAGACGGATTCCCGCGCAAAACTGAAGGCCAAGATGGCGACGGCCACTACGTGGTGATGAGCCGGTTGAGCGAAGAGGGCGTCGAAAAGCTGAGGGAGGCCACCGGCGACATCGCAGACCCTGCCGAGCTTTCCCGCGCACAGGCCGCATACCTGCGCGAATACCCCGAAGCGATCGCTGAAACCGTGATGGCAAAGGTCGAGCACGGCCACTACACCGTGCGATTCAGCGGACGCGTAACCGAAGACTCGCTGTACGGCTTCGTCGTCGCAGGCTCGAAGCACTCCGGGCCAACGCAGCAGGTGCTCCCGGCGTACTCGGGATGGTCCGTGCCGATGTTTGGCCCCGCCGGCGAACACTCCGTACTCCCCGCAGCCCAGTACCGCGCGGAAGGCATCTTCGCCGCCGACGGCGTCCACTTCGCCCTCGTCCCCGACGCCTCCGACCCCCGCCTCCACCTCAGCGCATCCACCGGCCTGCACCGCGCCGCGCCTGGAGCCGACGTGCACCCCTTCGTAGAAATGGTTTCCGCACTTGGCCAGTCCGCCGACATCGAGTGGACCAACGCGCGAGGCGAAATCGTCGGTGCCTGCAACGACGACAACCTCAACAGCTGCTCCTTCACCGTCCCCGACGACACCCCCGACGGCACCACCTTCCAGGGTCGATTGATGCTCGAGTCCCAAATTGTGGACTCCGCGCAATTCGCAGTCAGCGCCAAACCACTCGCCGAGGACTACCAGCCGGAATGGCAGCCAATCACCGTCGAAGCAGGGAAGCGCACCACGGCGCCGGCACCCACACTCGCTCCCACAGGTCGTCCCGCGCCTGACGACGTCAGCTTCGCCCGCGACGCCCACACACAAGATTGGGTCACCGTGTCCGCCGATGGATCCCTCACCGTAACCCCGCCCGCCGGGACAAAAGCCGGGCGCCACGACGTCCGGGTTTTGGTTACCTACCCGGACCAGTCCACCGAGACGGTTACTGCCGCTGTGACAGTGTCCGCAGCTGAGGCTGAGGCCACGCCGTCGAGTTCGGCGCCGAGTGTGGCGCCGAGTGTAGTACCTCCGAAGCCAACGACGTCCGCCCCGCCGACAACCGCAACGACGAAACCATCGGCTACGACGTCGGCACCGAAGTCCACGCCGCGGACAACTAGGCCTGTTCCGTCGAGCGTTGAAAGTTCCGCCCCGCGGACAACCACGACCACCAAGCCGTCCACCTCGCGGACAACTACGACGACCAAGCCGTCCGCCCCGCCGACAACCGCAACGACGAAACCATCGGCTACGACGTCGGCACCGGAGTCCACGCCGCGGACAACTACGTCTGTTCGGCCGAGTGCTGAAAGTTCCGCGCCGCGGACAACTACGTCCACGAAACCGTCTGCCCCGCGGACATCCACGACCACGAAACCGTCGGCTACGAGGCCGGCTCCGAAGTCCACGCCTCGGACAACCGCAACGACCAAACCGTCTGCCCCGCGGACAACCACGACCACGAAACCGTCCGCCCCGCGGACAACCACGACCACGACCACGACCACGAAACCGTCGGCTACGAGGCCGGCTCCGTCGAGTGCTGAAAGTTCCGCCCCACGGACAACTGTGACCACGAAACCGTCCGCGCCGCGAACAACTACGACCACGAAACTATCGGCTACGACGTCGGCTCCGGAGTCCGCCCCGCGGACAACCGCAACGACCAAGCCGTCCGCCCCGCGGACAACCGCGACCACGAAGCAATCCGCCCCGCGGACAACTGCAACGACGAAACCATCGGTTACGACGTCGGCTCCGGAGTCCGCCCCGCGGACAACGAAGGCACCGACTTTGGACGCCCTCGTTGAGGGGCTGACAGAGCTCCGAGGTGGCGCTGACCATGCGGGGCAGAGGCTAACAGTGTCGGTAACAGGTCAGGGCGAGTCGCCTGTGCAAGCGAACAACAAAAAGAGGTGGAGTCTCCGGTTGTCGCGGCCGTTGCGTGCGGGGGACGTCGTGAAGGTTCGTGATGCTGCCGGCAACGAAACGAAAATGACTGTTCAAGCGAAACCGACGGCAGCACCTATGCCAGGCTCTTCGACGGGCAGCATCGTGGGTATCGTGCTCGGAATCTTGGCGGTGTTGATCGGTGGTGCTGTCGCGTTCGGGCTGCACACGGGTATGTTGAAGCTGCCCGGGGTGCTGCATCGATGAGGTGAGGCTCGGCCGTAAAACCTAAAAGGTAGTAACAGGATGGTAGTAATCCCTCGGGGTCCAAAATCCGGATTACTACAATCCTGTTACTCCCATTTGCGCAAAGGGCGCTGATGAGCCGAGCTGGTCGGCGCCCTGCCGAGCTAGTCCTTCTTGGACCCAGACCCAGACCCAGACTCAGAATCGGAATCTTCGGTCTCTGGCTCGTAGCCGTCGGCCCAGGTGCCGGTTTCGTAGTCGTAGCCGACGTTTTCGCCGTCCTCGTTGGTGCGCTGGTACCAGTCGGTGACGTGGGCGGCGGTGGAGTCGAAGTCGGCGCCGGCGCCTTTGCCTTCGTCGGCTTGGTTGACGGTGAGTTCGAAGTCGTCGCCGTATTCTTCGAGGCCCTTGATGACGGCGGCGCGCATTGCGGAGCGCGCGTAGGTGTTGCGGATTGCGAGTGGGTCGGTGGAGAGATCCCGCAGGAAGGCGATGCCGATGAAGATCAGGATGACGGAGAAGGGCAGCGCGGAGAGAATGGTCAGGGACTGCAGGCCGGACAGCGCGTCTTCGCCGCCGGTGAGCAGCATGACGACGGCGATGCCCATCATGCACGCACCCCAGAACAACACGATCGGTTTCTTCGGCGCGGGGTCGCCCTTGGAAGACATGGTGCCCATGACGACGGAGGCGGAGTCGGCAGAGGTGATGAAGAAGATCGAGAGGATGACGATCAGGAGGGCGGACGTCAGGCCGTAGAAGGGCAGCTGCTCAAACATGGCGTAGAGGACGCTTTCGGTGGAGCTGGTGCCGTCGAAACCTGGGATGTTGTCCCGGTTGAAGGAGATGGCGGTGCCGCCGAAGATGGTGAACGCGAGGATGAGCACGGTCGTCGGTACGACGATGGTGACGATGACGAACTGGCGTAGCGTGCGGCCGCGGGAGATGCGGGCGATGAACATGCCGACGAACGGGGTCCACGCGATCCACCATGCCCAGTAGAAGGCGGTCCAGGCCGACTGGAAGTCGAGGGTTTCCGTGCCCCAGGTCAGCGAACGGGACGCCATGTCCATGTACTTGTCGACGTACGCGATCGTGCCGGACGGGATCAGGTTCGTGAGGAACAGGGTCGGGCCGGTGACGAACACGAAGAAGATCGCGCCGAGTGTCAGCGTGATGTTGATGTTGGAGAGGATGCGCACGCCCTTGGACACGCCGGAGACGGCCGAGATCATGAAGCCGGTAGACAGCAGCATCACGATGGCGATGAGCACACCGGTGGACACTTCGACGCCGCCGACGATGGACACGCCCTCGGTGATCTGCAGGGACGCAACGCCGAGGGATGCCGCTGTGCCGAAGAGGGTGGCGACGATCGCGAGGATGTCAACGATCTTGCTGGTCCATGTCGCCCCACCCTTGGTCAGCGGGGTGAAGATGGAGGACAGGAGGGAGACGCGGCCGCGTCGATACGTCGAGTAGGCGAGTGCACCGCCGACGAGCGCGTAGGCCGACCACGGCGAAACGCCCCAGTGGAAGTGGGACTGCGCCATGGCTTGGTGCAGGGCTTCGGGGGTTTCGGCGTCGACAGTCAGCGGTGGTGGGGTGATGTAGTGGTTGAGGGGTTCGGAGGGGCCGAAGAAGAAGATGCCGACGCCAATACCTGCCGCGAACATCATGGCGATCCAGGAGAAGAAGGAGTACTCCGGTTCCTCGTCGTCCTTGCCGAGCTTGATGGTGCCGAAGCGTGAGAACGCGATGACGAGCATCAGGACGACGCAGCCGGACATGATGATGTTAAACAGCCAGCCGAAGTTGTACATGCCCCAGTTCAGTGCGTTGCCGGCGACTTCGCCGACGGTGTCTGGGGCGGCGATGCCCCAAATGATGAACGCGACGATGAGCACCGCGGTGACACCGAAGACGAGCTTGTCCACCCCGAATCGGTTGCGTTGTTCTTCTACGCTGATCCCGGGGACGAGTCCGGGGTGCATGTCGTCGGGGTAGGCGGGTGCAGCATTGGTGCTGGACATGAGGTGCTCCTTGCGATTGTGAGTCTCTTAGTTAACCGCATCCGGGACGATATGGCTAGTTGGGTCCGGACGTTTTCGGCGGTTGATAGTCAGGAGGAGCAGCGTCGTACCGATGGTGAACGCGGAGGAAAACGCGAGGTCAACCCAATCAAGTTCGGTAGGGCTGGCGTCGGGTTCGATGAAGAAAACAGAGATATTATTAAACGCGTGCATCACCACTGCGGCCTCGAGTCCGCCGGTGTACCAGACAAGGGCGGAGACGCAGATGGTGAACACGAGGATGTCGGTCAACCCGATCCAGTTGTACTCGTGCAACGCCACGAAGGGGATGACCGGTACCGCGTACGCCACCCACGGCGAGCGCACCCACGTGCCGACGATCTGGGGGATAGCGCCGCGGAACATGAACTCTTCCGACGCCGCCTGAAACGGCGTGATGAGCACGTACATCAGCAGGATTGGCGTGAGGTCGATGTCTTCCCACGGCGTGGTCAGGCCGAACAGTACCAGCATGACCAGGCTGCTGCGAAGCACGATTGGCCAGCGCACGCGGCCCGCCACGCTGACGAGCAGCGCCGGATCGCGTCCGGCCACCCGTGCTGCGAGGAACGCCGCCGGCAGCGTCAGCGCAAGGCTGAGCACGATGGCCAGCTGAGATTCCATGTCGCCGGTGGCGTCCAGGAAGAAGAAGGCAGCCAGCGTCAGCGTGAGGAAGAACGCTACGAGCAGCAGCGCCTCTATGAGCGCGCGCCACCACGGCCGTTCAGCGGCGAGGAGGTGGTACTCAGGGTAGGGCTGCAACGGCGACCTCCAGCGCGATGCTCGCGGAAGCACCCGGGATCAGGGTCACGCCGCGGCGGTCTTCGCCGAGCAGCGCTGGCTCCACGCACACGAAGTGCGCCCAGTCGTCGTCGCCGAGGTCCTCGGCGTCGCGGCAGACGTCGGGGCCGGGGTTCCACACCACGAGGTGGTCGGTGCCGGTGCAGGTAAACGTGAGCTCGCGCGTGGCGTCGCGGAGGACGGCGCTGGTCGCTCCGGCAATCACGGCGTCGGTTTCGTTGCCGAAGCGCAGCGGGCCCTCCACCGTCTTCAACTCGCCGTCGGTTTTGTCGAGGAAGCGGGAGCCTTGGACACCCGAGAGCTCCGCGGTTGCCGCGTCGCAGGCCCAGTAGGGGTGCAGCGCGATCTGGACGGGCCGCGGGGTGGTCGCCCCGTTGGTGATGGTCAGTTCGAAGCGCGAGCGGGCGTCGTCAAGCTGGCTGCGGAAGACGAGGTGGAAGTTGTCGTGGCTCACGCGCATCGTGTCGCCGTCGTGTTGCCACTCGAGGCTGGTTGCCCAGCCGTGCATCTGCTCGCCGAGGGTCTGTGCGAACCACGGGGCAACAACTGGGATGCCTCCGTGGGCCGGATTGTGCTGGGAATGAAAAAACAGTGGTTGCGTCACGGCTCCCAATGCTAGTGGGGGTATAGCATGAGGGCCATGTCTCTGTTTGCTTCCTCTCTCCACTGCGTTGATGTCCCCTTCGAGCGCGAGGGGGTGCAGCTGTTCGCGCGCATCGTGCGCAGCGCCACGACCGCGAAGGACGCGCCGGCGCTGCTCTTCCTCCAGGGCGGCCCAGGTTTCCCGAGCCCACGCGAGCGCTTCGAGTGGATCGAGTACGCCACCAAGCGCGGCTACCAGGTGGTGCTGCTGGATCAGCGCGGCACGGGCCGCTCCTCCCGCATCGATCGCGCCATGCTTGGCGACGCCACCATCGACTTCACCCGTCTTCGCGCCGACGTCATCGTGGACGACGCGGAAGCGCTGCGCCGCACGCTGGGGCTGGCGCAGTGGGACGTGCTGGGCCAGTCCTTCGGCGGGTTCTGCCTGGTGCACTACATGCTGCGCTACCCGGACTCGCTGCGTGCGGCGCTGTTTACGGGTGGGTTGCCCTCGATCAGCAGGGGCGTGGACGAGGTGTACGAGGCGACGTTCGCCACCGTGCGGGCCCGCCACGAGGAGCTCTTCGAGGCAGTGCCGTGGGCGCAGGAGCGCATCGCGGAGGTGTGCGAGCACCTCGAGCAGCGCGAGGAGTTCCTGCCAACCGGGGAGCGGCTGAGCGCGCGGCGTTTCCGGACCATCGGCACGCTGTTGGGGCAGGAGGGCGGCGCAGGCACGATCGCGGCGCTGCTCGAGGCCCCCTTCCACCCGAATGGTGCGATGCGCACGGACGTGCTTGCGCAGATCGGCGCGCTGGTCAGCTACGAGTCTGGCCCGCTCTACGGGGTGATCCACGAATCCATCTACGGCGGTACCGTACCGGGTGCGACCGCGTGGTCGGCGCAGCGCGTCGCCGAGCGCACTCCCGGCTTCGGCGCCGGCGAAGGGTTGCTCACCGGCGAGCACGTCTTCCCGTTCCAATTCGACGAGGACCCGGCGCTGCGCCCCTTCAAACAGGCAGCGCACGAGCTGGCGGCCAAGGACGATTGGCCCAACCTTTACGCCGGGGCTGCAGGGTTCAACGCAGCCGACCACGGGATTCGGACCGCGGCGGCCGTCTATACGCAGGATATGTACGTGCCGCGCCAGTTCTCCCTCGAGACCGCCGAGGCACTCGGCATCAACGTGTGGGAAAACGACCACATGCAGCACGACGGGCTGCGCAAACACGGCGAGGCCGTGCTGGGCAAGTTGCTAGAAATCGTAGGCGTCTAGCTCGGCGGCGCTCGGGTAGGAGGGCTGGGCACCCGGCTTGGTCACCGCGATTGCGCCGACCTTCGCCGCGACCTTCGCGGCCTCATCCAGCGTGTCGCCCTCGACGAGTCGGTGGCACAGCGCGCCGGCGAACGCGTCGCCAGCGCCGACGGTGTCGACGGCCTCCACACGCGGCGTGGCCACCGGGCGCAGTCCCTCCGCGTCGGCGATGAGCGCCCCGGCCGCGCCGAGGGTGAGCACGACGGAGGCGAAGCCGGCGTCGAGAAGCTGCTGGGCCAGCTGCTCCGGAGTCTCCTGCGGGGAGACGCCGAGCTGCTCGAGGATGAGGCCGGCCTCGTGCTCGTTGGCGAGCAGCGGGTCGGCGGCGAGCAACGCCCCCCGATCCACCTCGACGACTGGTGCCAGGTTGATGACGACGCGCGCGCCGTGGGCCTGCGCCAGCTCGACCGCCTTGGCAAAGCCGTCCGCGGGGATCTCGCCCTGCAGCAACACGAGTGAGGCGTCCTCGATGGCGGCGACGTGGCGCTCAACGTGGTTCGCGTCCACCTCGGCGTTCGCGCCGGGCACGACCAGGACGGTGTTCTCGCCGTCGGCGGCCACGGTGATCACGGCCAGGCCGGTGACCTCCTCTTTCTGCTCGACGTGGGTGAGGTCCACGCCCGCGACCTCCAGGAGCGCGAGCGCCGGCGCCGCGTTCGAGTCCTTACCAACCGCGCCGACCAGCGCCACATGCGCGCCCAGCTTCGCGGCTGCGCACGCCTGGTTGGCGCCCTTGCCGCCGGCGGTGAGCCCGCCGCCTTCGCCCAGGAGTGTTTCGCCCGGGTTAGGGTGGCGGGCAACGTTGACGGTGAGGTCTGCGTTAATGGAACCAACTACTACGATCTTCATACCCACCCACAGTAGCGCCTAAAACATGCTGTCGATGAGGCGCCGCGTGTATTCGTGCTGCGGATTACGCAGGACGTCCTGCGTGCGGCCCTCCTCCACGATTTCGCCCTCGTGCATCACGATCGTGCGCGGGCACAGCGCGCGCACCACGCCGAGGTCGTGGGAGACGAACACGAGGGTGGAGGCGAGCTCGTCGAGCAGGGTGAGCACCTGGTTACGCAGGGTGGCGTCGAGGGCGGAGACGGGCTCGTCCGCAAGCAGGATATCGGGGGTGGCGGCGGTCGCGCGGGCAATAGAGATGCGCTGGCGCTGCCCGCCGGAGAACTCGCGGGGCAAGCGTCGCTCGGTGCCCTCGAGGCCCACCGCGGCAAGCACCTCGCGGGCCCGCCGCGTATCGACGCCCGCCTCCTCCACCGACGCCCCGACCCGCATCCGCGGGTCCAGGGAAGAGTAGGGGTCCTGGAACACCATCTGGCAGCCGCCACCAACGCGGACCTCGCCGGAGTCGACGCCTCGCAGACCCGCGATGACGTGCAGGAGGGTGGTCTTTCCGGAGCCAGAACCGCCCACGATGCCGATACGTTCGCCCTGGCGGACCTCCAGGTTCACGTTGCGAAGGGCTTTGGTGGTGCCGCGGGTGACAGTCACGTCGCGAAGGGTGACCACGGGCCCGCCAACCTCGCGCGGCGCATTCGCGAGCGTGGGCAGCGCCGGGTTGAGCAGTGCGCGCGAGTAGGGGCTGTCGCCAGGTTCGATTGCCCCGGCGCGAAACACCAGGACCTCGTTCGTCATGTGTTTGACCACCGGCATGTCGTGGGAGATGAACAGCAGCCCCATGCCGCGGCGGCGGACCACGGCGTCGATGAGGTCCAAGATCTGGCGTTGGACGGTGACGTCAAGGGCGGTGGTGGGCTCGTCGCAAAGCAAGAAATCGGGGTCGCCGGCGAGGGCAAGCGCGATGAGCACGCGCTGGCGCTGCCCGCCGGAGAGCTCGTGCGGGTAAGCCTCGGGGCGGTCGACGCCGACTTCCTGCAGCAGGTGCCGCGGCACGACCTTGCCGATCTTCTTCAGGGGGTCGAGTGCCGTCATGGGTTCTTGGAAGACCATTGCGACGCGAGAGCCGCGCACGCGGCGGCGGGTCCGCTCGGAGGTGCCGATCATTTCGACGCCGTCGACGGTGATGGAACCTTCGGCCGGGAGGTCCGTCAGCCCCATGATGGACAGCGCCGTGAGCGACTTGCCGGAGCCGGACTCGCCGATGATGCCCAGGCGCTGGCCGCGCTCGAGCGTGAAACTGATGCCGTGCAGCAGGCCCTCGATGCGGAGGTTAGAAACGTTGATCACGGTGGCCTCCTGCTACGTTGCACGCGAGAATCGTCAGCGCGATGGCCAGCGCCGGCCACAGCGCAAGGTGCGGGGCTGTGGCCAGGTAGGGTTGGCTGGCCTGCAGCATCCGGCCCCAGGACGCGTAGGGCGCCTGCACTCCGAAGCCGAGGAAGGATAGGCCCGACTCGGCCAGCACCGCCATGGAAAACGCCACCGCGATTTGGGTGATGACCACCGGCAGGATGTTCGGCAACACGTGGCGCCACGCCACCATAATCCCAGGCACCTTGTTCAGGCGCGCGGCCAGGATGTAGTCCTGGGACATCACGCGAAGCGTGGCCACCCGCGAGACACGGACGAACCCGGGGATACCCGCGATGCCAAGGGCGAGCACCACGATCCACATGCTGGCGCCGAATGCAGCGGTCAACGCGATGGCCAGCAGCAGCGCCGGAAACGCCATGAGCACGTCGCTGCCGCCCATGACGGTGCACTCCGTCCAGGAGCGGCGCATGCCCGCGAGCACCCCGAGTGGCACCCCCACGAGCAGGGAGAGCGCCGCGGCACCTGCGCTCGCAGCAACGGTGTAGCGCGCGCCCATCATGATGCGCGAGAGTAGGTCGCGGCCCAGCTCGTCGGTGCCGAGCAAGTGCGTGGCGCTTGGCGCGGCGAGGCGCTGCGCCGGCATGGCCTGCAGCGGGTCGTAGGGCGTCCACACCAGGGAGAGCACCGCCACGAACAGGATCGCCCCCAGGGTTGCCCATCCGGCAACTCGTTTCGGATTCACTTCGCCCTCCTGACACGCGGGTCAACGACCCCGTAGGCGATGTCCACGAGCGCGTTGACCAGTAGCGTAAACGCCACCAGCAGCATCATCGTGGACTGCACCGCCGTGATATCACGGTTTCGCACCGAGTCCAGCAGGAAAGAGCCAAGGCCGGGGATGGCGAAGACCTGCTCCACAACCACGGCGCTGACCACCAGCGCGGACAGCTGGATCCCCACCACCGTGAGCACCGGCAGTGCGGCGTTGCGAAGCACGTGCTCGCGCACCACCTGCGTCATGCTCGCGCCGGTAGAGCGCGCGGTGCGCACGTAGTCGCGCTCGAGCTCCTCGGACACCGCGGTGCGGATATACCTCGCCAGGATCGCCGTCTGCACGGCGGTCAGCGACAGCACCGGCAACACCGCGTGCGCCGCCGTGCCCCACCCGTTGGCAGGCAACCAGCCCAAACGCACCGAGAACACCGCCACGGCCACAATGCCGACAACGAAGCTCGGCACCGCCATGCCCAGCTGCGTCAGCCCCGACAGCACCGCACTGTTTCGCCGCGCCAGCCAGATCCCGACAGGAAGCGCGATGGCTAGCGACAGCACCATCGCAGCCGCTGCCAACACCAGCGAGACCCCCGCGCGCTGCCAGATCACCGGGCCCAGGTCTGCGCCACTGGCCAGCGACACCCCGAAGTCACCGCGCAGCATCGCCGCGATCCAGCCCACATACTGAGCCACCAGCGGTCGGTCTGTGCCCAACGAGTGGGACAGCTCCGCCACCGCCTCATCCGAGGCGTTGAGCCCAAGCGCGATGCGCGCCGGGTCGCCCGGGATGGCGCGCAGCAGCAGGAAAATCACCACGCTGGCCGCGGCGAGCAGCGCGAGCAGCCGCAGCAGCGTTGACGCAACGTGTTTCATCGGCGCACCTCGTTGAGTGGCAGGGAATCGGTGACCACGTTCGGGTCAAGCCCGTGCACGCCCGGCGCGTAGAGCACGATGTTCGGCGCGTTGACCAGGGTGAGCGCCCCGGCGTCGGCCATGATGGTGTCCACCGCGGCCCGCAGGTCGCCCTGAGCCATGAGCTCGCGGGCGTGCGCGGAGTCGTAGCCGAAGTAGTAGTCCGGGTTGCCGAACATGTGCACCATGTCGCGCGGCTCCACATGCGAAATAATCGACGCCTGATAGTCGTGCTGCTTGTGCACCTTGTTCAGCCACACCGCCGGGAACTCGACGGTGTGCAGCGTGACGTGGAAGCCGACGCTGCGAAGCTGGGAGTAGATGAGCTCGCTGGCGGTCTGTGCGTATGGCAGGCTGGGCACCTCGATGGTGACCTCAGGGGTGCGTCCGGCGAGCAGCTCCCGTGCCTTGTCCGGGTCGAAGGGGTAGTAGTTGGTGCCGGTAAACCATGGGTCGGTTGGTGGGACGGGGGCGCCGCCGGTGTCGGTGGCAAGCCCGTTGTAGACCACCGCGTTGAGCGCGTCACGGTCGATGGCGTAGGCGGCGGCGAGCCGTACGGTGACGTCGTCGAAGGGTGCGGCCTTGTTGTTCATGCTGAAGATCACCTCGCCGTTGGTGGTACCGACTGCGGTGGTGATGTCGTCTGGCAGGGCGTCGAGTAGCTGTGGCGCCTGCATCGCCCACACGACGTCCACATCGCCGACGCGCAGTGCGTTGACCGCGGCGATGGCGTCGCCGAAGTAGCGGATCATCGCGCCGCTTTCCGGCTGGGTGCCCCAGTAGTCGGGCCGCGGGTCGAAGGCAATCGAGTGGCCGGGCTCAAACGAGCGCAGCGTGTACGGCCCGGTGCCCAACGGGTTTCGAGCGAGTCTTCCTACGGAGTCGGGCGTCATCATCGCGCCCGTCATCGTGCCCATGGACCACAGCCACTGCTCGCTCGGTGCCTTCAGCGTTACCTCGAGCGTGCGCGGGTCCACCGCGCGGGCGGATGCGACCGGGTCCATATTCTCCTTGATGCCGTTGACCCAGGAGTCTTTCACGTAGTTGATGGAGAAGACGGCGTCACTGGCGTCGAAGGGAGAGCCGTCGGAAAAGGTCACGCCCTCGCGCAGGTCGAAGGTGTAGACGGTGCCGTCGTCGCTCACGCGCCACGAGGTCGCCAACCACGGCTGGGGCTCGCCGTTGGCGTCGATACGCACGAGCGTCTCGTAGATGTTGCCCATCAGCGCCTGGGGTGCGGCGGCACCGCCGATGGAGGTGAAGTCAAGGCCCGCAGGGGGCCCTTGCGTTGCGACGACCACATCCTCCCGCGGCGCCGCGGGGCCACACGCGGCGAGGCTCATCCCAAGCGCGGCGCCGAGCGTGGACGCCACCAGCCCGCGCGACAGGGTGCTGAAATGCATGAGTGTAGAGTCTAGCGGTCCCAGACTCCTGCGAGAATTTCCATCGAACGCAGCGCCTCTTCATGCGTTGGCGCCTGCAGCGAAATCATCAACTCGTCCGCGTGCGCGGTCTCCGCGAAGCCGGTGAGGTAGTCGCGGACCTGCTCGCCGGTTCCGGCCGCGGTGTAGCGCAGCATGCCGATGATCTGCTGGCCCTGCGGGGAGCGCACAACCTCGTCGAGCTGCTCGTCGTTGAGCACAGTGCCGCGGCGGCCGATCATGGCGCGCACCCGGTTGCGGCGCACCAGGTGGGTCTGGCGCTCGGCGTCCTCGGCGGTGTCCGCGGCGGTGACGTTTACGGCCGCGATGCAGTAGGGCTCCGGGTAGCGCTCGGACGGCTCGTAGTTCTCCTTGTAATACGCCGTGGCCTGCTCCAGCATGTTGGGCGCGAAGTGGGAGGCAAACGAGTACGGCAGACCGAGCTTCGCTGCGAGCGACGCGCCGAACATCGAGGAGCCGAGGATGTACAGCGGCACGTTGGTGCCTGCGCCCGGCACGGCGGTCACCCCGGCCAGCGGGGAGTTGTCGCTCAACCACGCCTGTAGCTCGAGCACGTCTTCCGGAAAGTGCTCGGCCGCCCGCGGGTCGCGCCGCAGCGCCCGGCCGAGCGTTTGCTGGTCGGTGCCCGGGGCGCGGCCAAGCCCGAGATCAATACGGTTCGGGTAGAGCTCCTCGAGCATTCCGAACTGCTCCGCAACCACGTACGGGGAGTGGTTCGGCAGCATCACGCCACCCGCGCCGAGCCGAATGCGCTCGGTTTTCGCCCCGATGTGGGCAATAAGCACTGAGGGCACCGAGGAGACAATGCTGTGCATGTTGTGGTGCTCTGAGTACCAAATACGCGAATACTCCAGCGATTCCGCCTTCTGCGCGAATGCAACGGAACGCTGCATTGCGTCGGCGACGGACTCGCCGGAGTATCGGGTGCAAAAATCAATCAGTGAGAGTGGGAGAGACATGGCCCCACACTACGCGTTGACGGCCTCCGCGTGTTGCTTCGGGCGGGCCAGGTCCACGACCAGGCCAATGACGAACGCGACAGCCACCGGCAGGACCCAGCCGAGGCCCGCCGAGTCGAGCGGTGCCCACGTCACCAGTGGGGAGAGGGCGTCTGCACCCCAGCCCAGGGAAATGAAGGTCTCGATTGCGGACCAGACCACAGCAACCCAGATCGGCAGGAAGAACGCCCAGCGGAAAGTCAGGCGGCGCTTGAACGCTGGCTCGACCAGGGTGACGAAGATCAAGGCAATGGCCGGCGGGTACAGGAAGCCGATGACCGGCGCGGCAATCGTCATCACGAAGTCCAGGCCCTGAGTCGCGATGACCATCGAGGCGATGGTGAAGATGACCGCCCACGTGCGGTAGGCGCCGCCAAACTCGGTGGAGAAGTACTCTGCGGTCGCGGTGATCAGGCCGACTGCGGTGGTCAGGCAGGCCAGCAGCACGATCAGTGAGAAGATGACCTGGCCAGCCTGGCCCATCGTCAGGTTGGAGGCTTCAGCCAGCAGGCCTGCGCCGTTATCGAACTGGTCGGAGTCCGGCATCACGCGACCGATCATGCCCAGCCCGACGTAGATGAGTGCCAGCAGCGCGCCCGCACCGACGCCAGCTGCGATGGTGCCGTTGACCAGCTTCTTGCCCTCAGGGAAGCCCTTCGAACGCAGCGTGGAAATCACAACAATGGAGAAGGCCAGCGCGGCGATGGAGTCCATCGTCAGGTAGCCCTCCAGCAGGCCGGTCGGGTACGGGCCGGACTGGTAGTGCTCCGAAGGGGCGGAAGGCTCTACGTCCCAGCGGAACAGCGAAACGGCGATCATCACGACCAGCAGGATGACCAGCGCCGGAGTGAGGAACTTACCGAGCTTTTCCATGATGGTGTTCGGGTTCCAGCTCAGCGCCAGGGCAATGCCGAAGAAGATGACGTTGAACACGCCCGAGGCGAACAGGCCGGACACACCGAACAGCGGGGTGATGGCCGTTTCCATCGACACCGCGCCGGTACGTGGCAGCGCATAGAACGCGCCGATGGACAGGTAGGCGAGCACCGGGAAAACGACACCGAAGATGCTGCCGGCGCGCTGCGCGAGGTCGCGCACGTTCGTGCCGGACAGGGCAATAGCGATGACCGCCAGCACCGGCAGCAGGGCGCCGGTGCTGAGGAAGCCGAGGATGGCAGGCCAGAAGTTATCGCCTGCCTGGACGGCCAGGATTGGTGGGAAAATCAGGTTGCCGGCACCGAAGAACATGGAAAACAGTGCCAGCGCGGTGACGATGACCGCCTGGGTGGAGTTCCCCTGTTTCGTGCCCGTTTGAGCGTTCTGTGTGTGGTCCATTGCCACACAGTACAACACACAGCGAAAAAATGGGAAATCTTTTCCATTCTGTGAGACGTTTATACGAGTGTTTCGATCGCCCTCAACGGAATCTCCACCCAATCTGGGCGGTTGTTTGCCTCGTACACCACCTCGTACGCAGCCTTATCCACCACGTATGCTGCAAGAACCGGGTCCTCGCTCGCGGGGGCAGTGCCGTAACCCTCCAACAGCTTTTCGACGTGCTCCCGCTCCCAGGCAGCGTCAAACCCGCCCACAGCCGCGGCGTACCCGTAGGAGCGGATCATCCCAGCCACGTCCCGCAGTGGGTGATCCGGCAGACGGCGCTCCTGCAGCGGGCGGGCTGGCTCGCCCTCGAAGTCGATGAGGAACCACTGGGAATCCGTCTTCAGCGTCTGTCCAAGGTGGAGGTCGCCGTGGACGCGCTGCGTGGTCAGGGGTGTCGTGGCGGTGGCGGCGGAGCTGGCGTCGAGAAGCGAGTAGAGCTTCAGGATGCGCTCGCGGTACTGCTCGAGCACCGGCGCGCGCTGGATGTAGGAGTCCAAGTGGTGCGTGAGCCGTGTGCGCAGGGACGACGGGCTGGCGGTCTCGGTGGGGAAGGCCTCGGCGAGCGCGGTGTGCACCTGGCGGATCGCCGTGCCGAGCGCCTTGGTGCCGCTGGTGTCGAGCGTGCCGCCTGTGGCGAGCACGAAGCCGTCGGTGCCGCCCACGATGCAGTCCTGCTGCATCGCAAGGGTCTGGCCGTCGCGGGTGGCGTAGCCGCGCACCGCGGCGACCGCTGGGCAGTCCGCGATCTGGCTCAGCAGCTCAACGTCTGGGTTCAGCCCGTCCTCGAGGCGGCGGAACACCTTGACGATGTGCTCGCCAACCACCAGCGAGGTGTTCGACTGCTCGGCCCCGAGCGGGCGCGCGCCTGCGGAGTCGATGGTGCCCTCCACCGCGCCAAATGTTGCGACGTTGGCCAGGTAGGCCTCGGCGCCTTCGGGGGTGTGCAGAACGTCGTGGGTGCCGGTGGCGTCGACAAACACCTGGTAATGGTCGACCGTGCCGCCGTGGTGCACCGCGAGGATCTGCCAAGTGAAGTGCTCCCCGGTGGTGGGGGAGGTGACATCTTCCGAGGCGACGACGTCGATGGCGTCGACCGGCTCGGACTTCGCGCCGTAGAAGCGCTGCGCAGCAATATCAATCATGTGACCAATGTTAGGAGATATCGAACCAGAAGAAGCCATGAGGCGCGAGTGTGCTCAGCCACGGCAGCTCACCGATGGCCGGGAACTCCTCGCCGCCGGTCAGCTCGCGAGGCACCACGCCGTTGTAGTGCGACAGGTCCATCTCGACGGCCTGCGGGCGCGAAGACATGTTGTGCACGCACAGGATTCGCTCGCCCTCATACTCGCGGATAAACGCCAACACCTGCGGGTTTGCGTGATCCACCTCGATGTAGGAGCCTCGGCCGAACGCGCGGTACTGCTTGCGGATCATGATCATCTGGCGCACCCACTGCAGCAGCGAGTTCTCCAGCTTCATCTGGGATTCCACGTTGACAATGTCGTAGCCGTACTGGTCGTTGCGCACCGGCGGCAGGTAGAGCCGCTCCGGATCCGCCTTGGAAAAGCCACCGTTGCGGTCGTTCGACCACTGCATCGGGGTGCGCACACCGTCGCGGTCAGGCAGCCAGATGTTGTCGCCCATCCCGATCTCGTCGCCGTAGTACAAAAACGGCGAACCGGGCAGGGACAGCAGCAGCGCGTGCGCCAGCTGCAGGCGCCCGCGGTGCCCACCCAGCAGCGGAGCAAGGCGCCTGCGGATGCCCACGTTGGCGCGCATCCGCGGCTCGAACGCGTAGTTCTGGTACATGAACTCGCGCTCCTGGTCCGTCACCATCTCCAGCGTGAGCTCGTCGTGGTTGCGCAGGAACATGCCCCACTGCGCGGATTCGGGAATCGGCGGCGTCTCGCGCAGGATATCGACGATCGGCTGCGCCAGCTCCTGGCGAATCCCCATGAAGATGCGCGGCATGACCGGGAAGTGGAACGCCATCTGGCACTCGTCACCCTCGCCCTCACCGAAGTAGGCGACGACCTCCTCCGGGAGCTGGTTCGCCTCCGCGAGCAGGAAGCGGCCCGGGTACTCCTCGTCGAACAACGCGCGGACCTTCTTAATGAACTCGTGCGTCTCCGGCAGGTTCTCCGAGGAGGTACCCTCGCGCTCGAAGAGGTACGGGATGGCGTCGAGGCGGATGCCGTCCATCCCCAGATCCAGCCAGAAGCGGATGACGTCCAAAATCTCCTGCTGGACCGCCGGGTTGTCGTAGTTCAGGTCAGGCTGGTGGGAGAAGAAGCGGTGCCAGAAGTACTGCTTGCGCACCGGGTCGAACGTCCAGTTGGACTCCTCGGTGTCAATGAAGATGATGCGGGTCCCGGCGTACTTCTCCGGGTCATCCGACCACACGTAGTAATCCCCGTACGGGCCCGACGGGTCGCGGCGAGACTCCTGGAACCAGGGGTGCTGGTCGGAGGTGTGGTTGATCGGAAAGTCTGTGATGATGCGGATCCCGCGGCGGTGGGCGGCGTCGATAAGGGAGACGAAGTCTTCCACCGTGCCGAACTCCGGCAGCACCTTGCGGAAATCCCGGATGTCGTAGCCGCCGTCCTTCAACGGCGAATCGTAGAACGGTGGGATCCAGAGGCAGTCGACGCCGAGCCACTGCAGGTAGTCCAGCTTGGACTCCAGGCCCTGGAGGGTGCCGGAGCCGGTGCCGTTCGGGTCGAAGAAAGCGCGGACCAGCACCTCGTAAAATACTGCGTCCTTGTACCACTCCGGATCAGGGCGCTCCCACGGCTCGGCGGCCGGGGTGGGAGTGGAGAAGTCGGTGGCCTGCGGGGTAGGAAGTTTGTCGTTTTCGTTCATGCTTCCTCACAGTAGCTTGATTGCCTCAGCCATGCGCCGGACGGCTTCCTGCAGGATCTCGGGCGAGGTAGCGAAGTTTAGGCGCGCTTTGTGCGCGCCGCCGGGCCCGAAGCTGGTGCCCTCGTTGAGCGCCACGCCCGCGTGTTCCAAGAGCCATTCGGCCGGGGTCTCGGTGGTGAGCTTTGTGCCGGAAAAGTCCACCAACAGCAGGTAGGTCGCCTCCGGGACGGGGAAGGTGATGCCCGGGATCTGCTTCGGTAGCTCCTCGACGAGCCAGTCGCGGTTGGCGCGCAGCTGCTCGACCTGCTGGTCTAAGTACTCGGCGCCGTGTGCGTAGCAGGCCTCCGCCGCCACGATGCCGAGCGTGCCCGTGCCCTCCTTCGTGATGTCGGACAGCGCGTTCCAGGTAGCCACGTCCTCATCGTTGGAGAAGAGTATCTGCGCGCACTTCAGGCCTGCCACGTTCCAGGCCTTCGACGTCGCCGTGATCGTGATGCACACGTCCGGGTTGTGCTCGGCGGCGCAGACGTGGCTGCCCTCGTAGACGATCGGGGCGTGGATCTCGTCAACGATGACACGGCCCCCGTAGCGGCGCGCGATGTCGCAGATCGCGTCGAGCTCCTCGCGGCTGAAGATGTAGCCCCACGGGTTCATCGGGTTGGTCACGATAATGGAGCCGGCACCGTTGCGAAACGCCTCCTCGACCTCTGCCAGGTCCAGGCCGCCCTCGCTGCCGACGTCCACGCGATTGCGCCCCGCGGTTGAGGCGATCTCGAGGAAGGGGAAGTACGCCGGCACGGGCACGATGACGTCGCCTTCGGTGAAGTGCTCGATGGCCAGCAACACGCCGCGCACCACGTCGGGGACAGTAAAGATGCGTGCAGGGTCCGGGCGCCAGCCGTAGCGCTGGGCGTAAAACTCGGAGACGTTCTTTGCCAGGCACTGCGCGCGCGGGGCGGGCGTGTAGCCGAGGCATTCGCGTTCGACGGCGTCGAGCACCGCCGCCTTCACAGGCGGGGCGGTGGGGAAGTCGCTTTCGGCGATAAACAGCGGCAGCACGTGCTCGTCGTGCACGGTCCACTTGCGGGTACGGCGGTCGCGGAGGGTGGAAAGGTCTGGGAACTTCATGTCCCACGACTGTAGTCAGGCCACCCTCACACGCCACAGGCCCGCGAGGTTGCTACTCCTCGTCGTTGTCGTCGGTGTGGAAGCCGAAGGCCTGTAACCTGGCACGATCCGCCGCCGAGGAGGACGCGGTGAGTCGCAGCAGTTCTGAATAAATACCGCCGGAGACCGCAAGCTCCGCAGGGGTACCAATTTCGTCGATGCGGCCGTCGCGCAGGGTGATAATGGTATCGACATCCGCGATGGTGGATAGTCGGTGCGCGATCATGATGGTGGTGCGGTCCTCCATCAGCGCGTCGAGCCCGGCCTGCACGGCGCGCTCCGCCTTGGTGTCGAGGGCGGAGGTGGCTTCGTCGAGAATCAAGATCGGCGCATCCTTCAGCATCGCGCGCGCGACCGCGACGCGCTGGCGCTGCCCGCCGGACAGGCGCAGGCCACGCTCGCCGATGACGGTGTCGTAGCCTTCGCTGAACTTCATGATGAAGTCGTGCGCGTTGGCGCGCTTAGCCACCGCGACCACCTCGTCCATCGTCGCGTCTGGCTTGCCGTAGGCGATGTTCTCAAACACCGTGCCCGAGAACAGCGCCGCCTCCTGGAACACCACGCCCGTGGTCGCGCGCAGCTTTTCGACGCCCAGCTCCGCCAGATCCTGCCCGCACACCTTCAGGGTGCCTTCCTGGATGGGGTAGAGGCCCAGCAGCAGGTTCACGATGGTGGACTTGCCACCGCCGGACTCTCCAACCAGGGCGACCTTCTCTCCAGCGTGGGCGCGAAAGCTCATGTCGTGGATGACGGGCTCGCCAGGCTCGTACTCGAAGGTGACTGAGTCGAACTCCACGACGGGCTCGTGGACTGGCAGCGGGCGGTGCTTTACAACGGTGAGCTCCGGAACGCCTGAGGTCTGGGTCGCGGCGACGAGCTCGCGATTCGCGGTGGGCTCCACCAGCTCGTCCATGACCTGGAAGTAGTCGCGGGAACCGGCGACGGCGCGCTGGGCACTGTCGACGATCCAGCTCAGCATCATCACCGGCTGACGGGCCATGGTGACCAGCTGGATGAGCATGACCATGTCGCCGATACTGAAGTGGCCCTGGATGGTACGCACGAACAGGATCATGTAGATCCCCATGAAAATCAGCGACATCGCCAGCCCGCGCAGGGCGTCCATGGAGTGCCACCAGCGCGACTGCGGGCGGGTGATGCTCACCGTGTTGTTGTAGTGGTTGCCGAACTTGTCCAGCTCGCGGACCTCCGCCACGTACGACTTGGTTACTTTGACCTGGCCGACAACCTCCGCGAAGCGCCCGTTCGCTTCGTCGATCTGCGCGTTCTTCTCCGCCTCCCACTTCTGCCACCGCTTCGAGGTCAGCGCCGTCAGCCACGTGTAGATGGGGAAGAGCGCCAGCAGCAGCAGGGTCAGCGGCCAGTAGTAGAAGGACGTGATGATGAGGATGGCGATGATCTGGATGATCATCGGCAAGAAGTTGTTGGAGAAGGACTGGATGAACTGCGTCACCGTGGCAATCGAGCGGTCCAGCCGGGCGATGATGGTGCCGGTGACCTGGGTGTCGAAGTAGCGCTGCGGCAGCGACAGCAGCTTGGCGAAGTAGCGGGTGGACAGGATCTGTCGGATCCGCGCCGCCATGATGTCGCCGAGGTAGCCGGAGACGTTCTTCGCCAGCCCACTGAGCGAGGTCGCGATGAACAGCGCGAATGCGAGCCACAGCACGGTGCGCACTGGGTCGGCGGGCGCGTTCGTTGACTCGTTGATGGCGTCGACAATTGTGTCGGTGGCCTCGCGCACGATGAAGGGAGAAATCAGCCCGAGGCCTGCAACAACCGTCGAGATGATGACGATGGCGAGGTAGAACGGCCACAGGGCGGAAGCGCTTTTTAAAACACGGGTGAGAGATTGCATAGGTGGCCCAGCGTAGCGCGGCCGGGTGAAACTCGTACAATAGTGACCAATTGTTTTCGCTTGAACCATACGAAAGGGCACCGATGCGCCACCACACACTGTCAGCTGCGGTCTTGCTGCTCGTTACTACTCTCACGCTGGGCGGGTGCGTGTCTGAGGATGACACCGCAACATCCACTGACATCGAAGTGACGACGCCCACTGGCGCCCCACAGCCGGAGTTCCACCAAGAGCAGGTGGACCCGGTGACCTCCACGGAGATCACCGGCGAGCGCGTCGATGACCCGAAGATGGAGCTGTCCTACAAGTGGCAGGGCAGCAGCTACGGCACCGGCGCCGGCAGCATCATCGTCGTGGCAGTGACGAACAAGAGCGACGTGCCAATGCCCGTTGACGTGCTCAAGCCGAAGCTGCGCTACAACACCGGCAACAACAAGTTTGTCGACGCCAATCCGATCAGCGCCGAGCAGGCAGGGGTAGACATCCTCGGCGTGGACCGCCCGCTGGGTCCGGGGGCAACCACGAACGCGAAGTATGCCTTCGACGTGACCCCGGATGGCCTGTGGGATGCGGAGTTTACGATCGGCAACGTGAAGTTCAAGGGGAACCTGAATAACTAATGCGCGAAGAAGTAATCCTGCTCAGTGAGGACGGCGCGCCGATCGGCTCCGCGGACAAAGCCGCGGTCCACACCGGGGACACCCCGCTGCACCTGGCGTTTTCCTGCTGGCTGTTCAACGAGGACGGCCAGCTGCTGCTCACCCGGCGCGCGTTGGGGAAGAAGACGTGGCCCGGTGTGTGGACCAACTCCTTCTGCGGCCACCCCGGCCCCGGCGAGGACGTGCCGGCGGCGATCCTGCGCCGCTCGGTCGAGGAACTGCGCTTGCCGCAGGGGGCTGTGCTGGACGTGACGCCGGTGCTGCCGGAGTTCCGCTACCGCGCCGTGGATTCTTCTGGCATCGTCGAGTACGAGATCTGCCCGGTGTATTCCGCGCGCCTGGCCCCCGGCCACGAGGCTGTGGACCCGAACCCGGACGAGGTGGACTCGTTGCACTGGGCGGACCCCGCCGACGTTGTTCGCGCGGCGGACGCGACCCCGTTCGCGTTTTCGCCGTGGCTGGTCGAAGAGCTGGCGGATAAGCGGCTCCGCGCTGTACTGGAGCGCGCCGGGCGCTAGCCTACTGGTTGAACGCCTCCCGAACGCTGCGCAGCGGATCCTCCACGACGGTCGTGGTGTCCGCGCTGAGCGAGGCGCGCAGGACTTGGCGGCCGGGCCGGTAGGTGGGCCAGTCGGCCTGCCCGCTGCTGATGTAGTCGTAGATGAGTTGGCCGATGTGGGTCGTGGGCTCCCCGAAGAGTGCGTCTAGCTCGTAGCTGTGGCCAAGTGGCGTATCCGCACAAAACTCGATCTGGCGGATGTCGGCGGGGCCGTGCTCGCAGGCGGCGTCGACCCAGCGGCGGATCAGTGCGTCCGAGAAGAACCTCCCCGCGAGTTTGCCGGGGTCGGTTGCGCGTGCGGCCTCGATGTAGTTGCGCCGGGCCGCCGCGCTTTTGGCGCCGAAGAATCGGCCGAAGCAGCGGATGGACGTGGCACCAAAGGCGTTGAAGCCCTCGCCGGACTGGTGGAACTCCTCGCGAGTGGAGGTGACCACGATTGGCACCTCGGCGAGCTCCGCAGGCTCGAAGGGTGCCGGGCCAAGCGCGATATCGTGGAAGTACTGGGTGCGGAAGCGCTGGTAGGCGCGCTCGATGGCGTCCGGGCGGCGCTCGGCCAACCAGTTGAGGTCGAGGCGCGTCAGCGCCGTGCCGAGCGCCCCGCGCGCCGCCCACTTGCGCTTAGCAAAGGGCACGCGCGGAAACGCGGGGGACAGCGCCAGCACGCGCCGGAACGCTCCCTGGTAGTGGTCGCGGCGCGCCAACCAGAGCGCCAGCGCCGCCCCCGCCGAGTGCCCGACCAGCGTGACGTTGGTTGGGTCGCCGCCGAAGTGCTCGATGTTGCGCAGCACCCACCGCAGCGCCTCCTGGCAGTCCTCCACCGCGCGGAACGACGTGTCATTGGTGAAGGGGAGCAGCCCAGGGAATTTTCGACGATACCCCACCCGCACCTGCACGACGCCCTGCTGCGCAAACGCCTCCGGCTGGGAGGTGGTTTCACAGTGGTTGCCCTCCTCGAATCGGCCGCCGTGCAGATAGACCATCACCGGGTAGTCATCCAGGGTCCGCGCTGTTGCCGGGGTGGTGATGCTCAGCCCGATGGTGTCTGGGTGCGGCGTGGTGGCGTCGATGAGATGGCCCTCGGGGGCGGGGCGTGGGGGATCGAAGGGGACGTCGATACGCGAGTAGGGGATGGAGTGGAATTCGCGCATTGTGGCGGTGGCGGTGCCAGTGATGGCGCCGGCGGGGCAGGTGATGGTGACGTCCATGACAGGCCAGTCTAAACGCTTCCGCCAAGTTCCTCGACGAGCTGCCGAAGGTGATTTATGCTAGTGAATGATTATTGTCTTTCTTCTGTAGGAATGAGTTGTCCCAAATGACAGATACCCAAGCACGCATCACCGAGTACTGGGCAGGCCGGGCTGAGGCATACCACCGCGAGCACCTAACAGCAGAGCGCGCGAAGGCGGACCGTGCCGCGTGGACTGACATTTTCAAGCGGTACATGCCAGAGGATGCTGTTCGAGTGCTGGATATGGGCACAGGCGACGGCTACATTGCCCACATCATTGCGGAGCTCGGCTACGCGGTTGTTGGCGTGGATGCGTGCGAGCCGATGCTGGACGAGGCCCGCGACGAGGCTGAGCTTCGCCAAGAAGAAGGCATTAACACCCCGCTGTTCGCCGAGGTTGATGTTACGGACCTGCCCCCGTCCTTCTTCGACTTCGACGTCGTTGTGAGCCGCTACCTGCTGTGGACGCTGCGCGAGCCGACGGAGGCGATCCGTGGCTGGGCCGAGGCGCTGAAGCCTGGCGGTCTGATCATCGCAGCGGACGCGACCTGGTTCCCGAACGGGATCTCGAAGGACACGCAGGTCATCTCCGATAACGGCCCGGACTCCTTTGTGCTGACCTACACCGACGAGTTGCTCGAGGAGCTTCCACTCGCGACGGCCGACTCCCCGGAGGCATACGCAGAGGTCTTCCGCGTTGCTGGCCTGGAGGATGTCGAGGTTGTTGAGCTGCCGGAGATTGCCAAGATCGACGAGGAGTTCGGCACGCCACAGGGACACGAGTCGCGCCCGACCTTCCTGGTGATTGGCCGCAAGCCAGCCTAACTTACACCCCAAGTAGGATGGGGTGCCATGACTGACAATCCGTTGTTGCACCCGTCCGACTTGCCGTATGGACTGCCTGATTTCCAGGCGATCCGCCTTGAACACGTGCTGCCCGCTTTCGAGCGGGCGCTCGTGCTCCATGAAGAAGAAATCGCCCGTATCTGTGCCGAGGACACCCCGACGTGGGAGAACACCGTCGAGGCGCTGGAGCGCGCGGGCAGCGACTTAGAGCGAGTCTTGGCATGGTTTTTCAACCTGCAGGGCACCGACGGTTCGCCTGAGTTCGACGAGGTCGCGGACGCGATCGTGCCGCGCCTGTCTGCGCACACGGACGCGATCTACCAGAACCAAGAGCTTTATGGCCGCCTGCGTGCGGTGGAGGCCCCGGCGGACGAGGAGTCGCGCCGCCTCTACGACCTGCTGCTGCGCCGGTTCACCCGCCGTGGCGCGGAGCTCGACGAGGCAGGCAAACAGCGCCTGCGCGAGCTGAATCAGCGCCTCTCGGAGCTTTCCGAGCAGTTCGGCCGCAACCTACTCGCGGACACGACGAAGCTCGCGGTGCGCATGACCCGCGACGAGCTGGCGGGCCTCAGCGGGGAGCAGCTCGCCGCCTACCGCGACGCAGAGGACCCAGACAACCCAGACGCCTACGTCGTGCCGATCGAGCTGCCGACGACCCAGTCGCTGCAGGCCGAGCTCGAGTCCAGCAGCGCGCGCCACAAGCTGTTCGACGCCTCCCGACAGCGCGGCCGCGGCACCAACAGTGCGCTCGTGATCGAGTCGGTGCGGCTGCGCCAGGAGCGCGCGAAGCTGCTGGGCTTCGCCACGCATGCCGATTACGTCATCGCGGAGGAAACTGCGGGCAGCGCTGCCGCGGCCCACAAGCTCATCAGTGACCTCGCGCCCGCGGCCGCGTCAAACGCCGCCGCGGAACGCAAGCTGGCAGGCGAGCTGGCCGGGATGGAACTGGACGGCGCGGACTGGCCGTACTGGGAAGCGCGCCGCAGGGAGGAGGCCTTCGCGGTGAACGACGCGGAGCTGCGCAAGTACTTCCCGCTGCAGCAGGTGCTGCGCGACGGCGTTTTCTACGCTGCGAACCTGCTCTACGGCATCACGGTCACGCAGCGCGAGGATCTGCACGGCTACCGCGACGACGTGCACGTGTGGGAGGTCAAGGAGGAAGACGGCACCGGCATTGGCCTGCTGCTGACGGATTACGGGGCGCGGCCGTCGAAACGCGGGGGAGCCTGGATGAGCTCCTTCGTGGACCAGTCGACGCTGACCGGCACGAAGCCCGTCGTGGTGAACGTGATGTCGCTGACCTCCGACCTGCTGACGATCGACGAGGTCACGACCGTGTTCCACGAGTTCGGCCACGCGCTGCACGGGCTGCTGTCCAACGTGCGCTACCCAACCCTTTCGGGTACGAACGTGCCGCGCGACTGGGTGGAGTTCCCCTCCCAGATCAATGAGAACTACGCGTTCGCGCCGGAGATCATCCGTAACTACGCGCGCCACGTGGACACCGGCGAGGTCATCCCGGATGCGCTGCTGGAGGCCGTGCGCCAGTCCCGGACGTTCGGGCAGGGCTTCGCCACCGCGGAGTACCTGGCGGCCTGCGTGATTGACCTGGCGTGGCACTCGCTCG
The DNA here is from genome assembly GCF_001875735.1 of Corynebacterium sp. NML120713. Classification (NCBI taxonomy): domain Bacteria; kingdom Bacillati; phylum Actinomycetota; class Actinomycetes; order Mycobacteriales; family Corynebacteriaceae; genus Corynebacterium; species Corynebacterium sp. NML120713. The sequence goes on along the minus strand of NZ_MLCR01000015.1, from coordinate 87,588 downwards.
ACGGCGAGGTGCCCGAGGACATTGACGCCTTCGAGCAGCGGGCACTCGAGAAGGTTGGCCTGGATGTGGAGGGCCTCGAGCCGCGCTACCGCTCAACGTGGTTTAACCACATCTTCGCGGGCGGCTACTCAGCGGGCTACTACTCCTACCTGTGGGCGGAGGCGTTGGACGCCGACGGCTACCAGTTCATCGAGGAATCCGGTATCAACCGGGACAGCGGCCAGCGGTTCCGGGACACGGTGCTCTCGGTTGGTGCCGCGCGCGATTACGCCGAGGCCTACCGCGCCTTCCGCGGCCGCGACAAGGACACGCGCGCCCTGCTGGTGCGCCGCGGACTCGAGGGCAGCGATGTTTGATTTGGCGCCGTGGCTGCAGACGCCACTGATCCTGCTGGTGGCGCTGCCGCTCGCGGGGGTGGCGTCGTGGGCGATCCTGCGTTTGAGTGACTGGATCGCGTACAAAATTTCGAAGAAGTAAGGTGGTCAACTATGGCCAACCCTGAAGAACTCCGCAGACGCGATCAGCAGCTGCCGAAGCAGAAACGCAAATACCCACAGTCCCGTGTCACACAGGCACTGTGGGTGATGATTGCGCTGGTCGTCGTCGCGGCCCTGGCCGGGCTGCTCTAGCGCGCTAGCGTTTCGACGCCTCCGCGACCCGACCGAACAGCTCGATACTCGGCAGGTCCTCGATGAGGACCGCCTTGCCGTTGTTGTCCGTCAGCGGGATGCACCAGTTGGAGTACTGCTCCGCGTTGGTACCCGGCTGGTTCTGGATGCGGGTATCGCCGACCATGTCCACCAGGTTCGTCACCGTCATCGCGGATGGGGTAGCGGCGATGAAGCGCGTCAGACCAACGAGTAGGTCCTCCACGTCGACGTCGCGGGCGAACTCCTCTGCGCTCAGGTGCGTGAACACGGTGTGCTCAAGGGAGGTGCCGTGGAAGTGGCCGTCCTCGCGCACGCGGTCAAGCACGCGGGCCTGCCACTGGTGGTCCTGCTCATTGAGCTCCTCGAGGGGCTCCTCGATGAGGCCGAGTTCGTCGCGCAGGATGTTGTGCGCGAACCGCAGGTAACCAGCGGTCGGAGGCAGGTCATGCGTGCCGACGGCCGACAACGCCAACCGGCGGTAATCCCAGGTGTGGAGAGGAGAGCCGTCGTCGTACGACTCGAACCACAACACCGTCGTGCCAAGGATGCCCTTGTCCTGCAGGACGTCCTGGACCCAAGGCTCGAACGTGCCGAGGTCTTCGCCCACCACCACGGCGTTCGCGCGCTGCGCCTCGAGCACCAGGGTGCCTACCATGGCTTCGTGGTCGTAGTTCATGTAGGTGCCGAACATCGGGGAGACGTTGCGAGGCATCCAGAACAGACGGAAAAGGCCAAGGATGTGGTCGACGCGGATGCCACCGGAGTGGCGCAGGACGGTGCGCAGCAACTCGCGCCACGGCTCGTAGCCTGCCTCGGCGAGCGCCTGCGGGTGCCATGGCGGCTGCGACCAGTCCTGGCCCTGCTGGGAGTACTGGTCTGGTGGGGCGCCGACAGAGGCCTCGGGCACGAGCACGTTGGCGAGCGTGTTGGCGTCGGCACCATCGGGGTGGATACCCACGGCGAGGTCGGTCATGATGCCGACCTTCATACCCGCGGCCAGGGCCTTGTCCTGGGCGCGGCGGCGCTGCTCATCGGCAATGAACTGCAGCCACATGTAGAAGCGGGTGAGCTCCTCCAGCTCCTCGTCGTGCTCGTGGCGCGACGGCGCGGTCTCCATCGCCTCCACGGCGCACCAGCGGGCGAACTCCTCGAGGCCTTCGCCTTCGTCGAGGCAGAACAGGTCGAAGTCGTGGGTGCGGCGCTCGTCGGCGCACGCGATGAAGAACAACTCACGAAGCACGGCAAGCTTCGTCTCGAAGATCTCGTTGCGACGCAGCGGCTCCGCACTACGGTTGCGCGCCTTCAGTGGAGCGACCATGTGCTCAATCTGGGCCTTCGCGTCCTTGTCCAACTTGTAGTACTCATCAACCGCCTCCACAGAGATGTAGATCGGGTTGACGAAGCGGCGCGACGTCGGCAGGTACGGGGAGTCCTCGATCGGCGGGATCGGCTGCGCGGCGTGCACCGGGTTGATCAGCAGGTAGTCAGCGCCCTGCTCAGCCAGCAGCACCGCGAGCGTGCCCAGGTCTTCGAAGTCGCCGATGCCCCAGGACTGCTCGGAGCGCACCGAATACAGCTGCGCCATCACGCCGAAGACCGGGTTGTCGATGTAGCGCTGGTTGCTCTCTAAACGCGCCGGGACGACCAACAGCGGGCAGGAGTCCTTGAAGTTATCGGACTCCAGGTGCAGCGTGTGGTAGCCAGGGGGCAGGTTGCCCGGCACGTGGAAGGTGGCCTCGCCCCAGACCACGCCGGCGACGTCGGCGGTTGGTGGCGCCCAGTTTTCGTCCTGGTAGGTCTCACGCGGGGTGCCGTCCTCAAGCTGGATCCAGGTATGCGCCGGGTGGCCGTCGTGCACGTGGACGTTGAAGTGGCGCTCCTGCCCGGCCGTTGCCACGACGCAGGGCGGCAGCGGGCGAGTCGCCCAGTACTGGTGCCTGGCGTGAATCAGGTGGTGCAGCTCCTCGTCGGAGGGGGCGTCGCTCATGTTGACGCCCAGGGCCTGCAGCAGCGAGATGAACGATTCCGGCGGCGGGGTGGTCATCGTACCGTTCGAAGCGCGGTAGCTCGTGCCGAACCCGTACGCGGAAGCTAACGAATGGAGTAGTTCTACGTTGGTCACATCATCCCATTCTGCCAAAGAACTGATGTTTTGCAGAGTGGAGCTCACGCAAAAGGTAGTTTCTGTCAGGTAACCTTGCCAACCATGGCTTCAGAAACGTACACAACTCCGCTCGGATTCAAGCTGAGTCCCACTGACACCTGCCTGTCGGCGCTCGTGGATATCTGCACGAAAAAGCCTCACATCGTGCTGTTTTCCCGCCCGCGTAACTACGACTGGGTCAACGTGACAGCGGGGGAGTTCCTCGAGGAGGTCTACGAAACCGCTAAGGGGCTCATCGCAAACGGCGTCGAACCCGGTGACCGCATCGCGGTGCTTTCCTCCACCCGTTATGAGTGGTCCCTCGTCGATTTCGCCATCTGGGCCGCGGGGGCAGTCAGCGTCCCGATTTACCCGTCGAGCTCCATGCACCAGATCCAGTGGATCCTCGAGGACTCCGGCGCCGAGATCGCCTTCACCGAGTCGCGCGACCACACCCAGCTGATGAGCGCCTTCCTTCTCCAGGAAGACGGCAAGCCACGCCTGAAGGACTCGAGCTCGAAGCTGCGCAAGATCTACGAGTTCAACGCCGCCGGGGTCGAAACCATCAAGTTCGAGGGCAGGGACGTTGAGCAATCGCTTGTCGACGCCCGCTCCGCCTCCCTCACCCACGACGACCTCGGCTCCATCGTGTACACCTCCGGCACCACCGGCCGCCCGAAGGGTGTGGCCTTAACCCACGGCAACTGGGCACACCAGACCTGGGCGCTGATCAAGAATGACATCGGTGAGGTGGCCCGCCCCGGCAAGCGCGTCGTTACCTTCTTGCCGCTGGCGCACGTGCTGCAGCGCGCAGTCTGCCTCGCGCTGACGATGTCGGGCGCCACCCAGTCCCACTGGGCAGACACCCACACGCTGACCGTGGAGCTGCAGCGCGCCCAGCCGAACATGGTGCTCGGCGTGCCCCGCGTCTTCGAGAAGGTCCGCAACGCGGCCTACAACAAGGCGGCGGACGGCTCCGCGATCGGCAAGGCCGCGTTCCTCGAGGCCGAAAAGGTCGCCATCGAGTACTCCAAGGCGATGGACACCCCCGAGGGCCCAAGCCGGATGCTCAAGGCGAAGCGCCGCGTCTTCGAGCGCATCGTCTACTCCAAGATCAAGGAGGCCATCGGCGGTTCCGTGAAGTACGGCATCACCGGCGGTTCCGCCATGAGCGCCGACTTGCTGCACTTCTTCCGCGGCATCGGCATCCCAATCTATGAAGGCTACGGGCTCACCGAGACCTGCGCCGCAGCCTGCGTCAATAATAAGAACGCCAACAAGATCGGCACCGTGGGACGCCCCGTCAACGGCTACCAGGTCCGCACCAACGACGACGGCGAAATCGAATTCAAGGGCCCCGGCGTCTTCGACCGCTACTGGAACAACAAAGCAGCCACCGAGGAGGCATTCACCGACGGCTGGTTCAACACCGGCGACCTCGGCGAAGTCGACGACGAAGGCTACGTGCGCATCACCGGCCGTAAGAAAGACCTCATCGTCACCGCCGGCGGCAAAAACATCTCACCGGGGCCGATGGAGGACATCATCCGCCAGGACCCGCTGATCTCCAACGCGCTCGTGGTCGGCGACGGCAAGCCGTTCGTCGGCGTGCTGGTCACCCTCGACGAGGAAGAGCTGCGGCGCTGGAAGTCCACCCACAACATCCCAGAGAACCGCAAACTCAGCGACCTCGCCGGCGACCCCGTCCTGCGCGCAGAGGTACAAGACGCCATCAACGTCGCCAACGGCACTGTTTCGCACGCCGAGGCGATCAAGAAGTTCCGCATCCTCGACCGCGACCTCAGCGAGCAGGCAAACGAGATGACGCCAACCCTCAAAGTGAAGCGCAACGTGGTGTTCGAGCGCTTCCGTGAGGACATCGACAAGCTCTACGAGCGCTAAGCCCCGGCGCGCCTCGACCCGTGGGGCGCGCCCATGGCTTAACATTTCCATCGACTTTTGTTCCGCATTTCCTGTGAGCCAGAAGGGGGCTATTCGTGCACAAAACTGCCGCGATGTTGCGCCACCGTGAACTGACACAGGAGATCTACAACATCGGCGACGAGGTCGCTGAATACACGGAACACCTCGCCGAAGCAATCGCAGACTACGACGGCGAACTTACCGACGACTGCCTCGCCGAGTTCGTCGAAATCGTCGACGACGCCCGCAACGACGCCCGCCGCATCGTCGGCGAGCTCATCGGGCTGCGCCAAGCGCTGACCACCGGGATGCGCGCCGGGGTGCTCTCTGCCTCCTACCGGCCAGAGGAGAAGATCCCCGAGCCCGAGTTTCTCGACGCCGACGGCCTCGAAGACCTCTTCCCACTCCAGGCGCCGTTCTCCGTGCAGACCATGCAGGACGCTCTCGTCGGCCGCACGGACCTGACGGTGCAGCACCTCGGCGAAATCGTGCAGTACACGCTCGAGCAGACCGAGATGGTCGCCAGGGAGTTGGGGGCCGTGAGCCTGCCGCACCTCTACGCGAGGGTCGGGGAGCTGGTGGAGGCCGCCGTCGACGGCTGGATGGAGACCGTCTGCATCGACCACCCCGCGTTCGTACGAACGATGCGCGGTGTCGCCCCGCCGCAGTTCCTCGAGGAGCGCGCCCGGGTGGATGCCATCGTGGCGAAGGTGGCCGCGAAGCGCCGCCGCCGCGGGGCGTAGGTTCAAAAGGGCGGACCCGGAGCCCCGACGCCCTCCTGCCGCCTCCTGCACGCAAAAAGTTCCCGGCACAATAGTGATCGCAGGAACTTTCTTCGTTGACACACGTCGTGAACTGGGGGAATGCAAGTGCTGGTCGACCGGAATCGCCCCCGAAAGCGAAATCGTTCCCGGGCTCGGGAACAATTTCAGCTGGGCGCCGTGTGTAATTCGCAAACCGGCGTCCGGTCTGCTGCAATTGCGAGGTATGAACACAGCGCAGCAATCACAGCCCGACTTTGGCGTCTATATTCACGTGCCGTTTTGCGCAACGCGGTGTGGGTACTGTGACTTCAATACCTATACGCCGACGGAGGTGGAGAGCTCGCACGCGGAGTACCTGGTGGCGTTGGAAAAGGAGCTGCAGCTGGCGGCGCAGCAGCCGGGCGTGGCTGAGGCGAGCACGGTGTTTATCGGGGGAGGGACGCCCTCGCTGTTGGGGGCGGATGGACTGAGCAGGGTGTTGTCGATGGTGCGGGACACCTTCGGCATCCAGGCGGGGGCGGAGGTGACGACGGAGTCGAACCCGGAGTCGACGGATCCGGCCTACTTCGCGGGGCTGCTGGAGCACGGCTTTACGAGGGTGTCGTTGGGGATGCAGTCGGCGTCGGCGTCGGTGCTCAAGGTGTTGGACCGGAAGCACACGCCGGGGAGGGCGGTCGCGGCGGCCAAGGAGGCCCTCGACGCCGGCTTCGAGCACGTGAATCTGGACATGATTTACGGCACGCCGACGGAAACGGACGATGATGTCCGTCGCACCCTCGACGCCATCCTGTCGACGGGCGTTGACCATGTGAGTGCTTATTCGCTGATCGTGGAGGATGGTACCGCCATGGCGCGCAAGGTCCGTCGTGGTGAGCTGCCCGCCCCGCAGGAGGACGTGTACGCGGATCGCTACGAGATGATCGCCGCCACCCTGGAGACGGCTGGTTTTGGCTGGTATGAGGTGTCGAACTGGGCGCGGCTGGGCGGGGAGTGCCAGCACAACCTGTTGTACTGGCGTGGTGCGCACTGGTGGGGCGCGGGTCCGGGGGCGCACTCGTTTATTGGGGATCGCAGGTTTTGGAACGTGAAGCGGCCGGAGCGCTACAACCAGATGCTCGCCGAAGGCACGCTGCCCATGGAGGGCGGGGAGACGCTCACGCCGCAGGAGCGGCACGAGGAGCAGGTGATGCTGGGGCTGCGCCTGAAAGAAGGCGTGCCTCGGGGCATGATTGGTGAGGGGGCGGAGGGGGTCGTCGAGAAGTATGTGGCGGCGGGTCTGCTGACTGCGGGCGAGCGCGTGGCTGTGACTGATGCTGGGCGCTTGTTGGCGGACGGGATCGTGACGGACATTTTGGCTGCCGAGGAGGCAGAGTAGTATGAGCTAGCAGTCGACGAAGGAGAGTGCTAATGAGTGCAGCGAATGATCGCAGACAGCGGGTGCTGCGCGCAATCGTCGCCGACTATATTGCGCGGCAGGAACCCGTCGGATCGAAGATGCTGGTGGAGCGCCACGGACTGAAGGTCAGTTCGGCGACCATCCGCAACGACATGAGCGTGCTGGAGCGCGAGGGCTACATCACGCAGACGCACGCGTCCTCGGGGCGCATCCCGACGGAGGCGGGGTACCGCGCGTTTGTCGACGCCCTCCACGACGTCAAACCGCTTTCCACCGCGGAGCGCCACGCCATTTTGGACTTCCTTGAGCACGGCGTGGACATGGAGGACGTGCTGCGTCGCAGCGTGCAGCTGCTGGCCCAGCTGACGAACCAGGCGGCGGTGGTGCAGCTGCCGACGCTGAACGTGTCTCGCGTGAAGCACTGTGAGGTGGTGGCGCTGGCCTCAACGCGGCTGCTGCTGGTGCTGATTACGGACACCGGGCGCGTGGATCAGCGTAACGTGGAGCTCGCTGCGCCGCTGGGTACCGACGGGGTGTTCCTGCTGCGGGACCTGCTCAATACGGTGCTGGTGGGCAAGACGATGCGGGATGCCGCCGCCGCGCTGAAGATGCTGCACGCGCAGGCGCCACCGGTCATTGCCGATGCGGTGGAGCGGGCGACGGCAGTGCTCATCGAGACGTTGGTGGAAACCACGACCGATCGGCTGCTCATCGCGGGTGCCGGGAACTTGAGTGTGAACCGGATGGTGGACCTGCACAGCGTGATCGAGGCGCTGGAGCAGCAGGTCATTGTGCTGAAGCTGTTGGCGAACGCGCAGCAGCTGGAGCACGTCTCGGTCAGTATTGGCAACGAGAATGAGGAAAAGGAATTTTCTCAGGCCTCCATTGTTAGTACTGCATATGGAGCCGGTGATGAAGCGCTGGGCGGCCTTGGGGTGGTCGGTCCGACACATATGGACTATCCGGGTACCATGCAAAAGGTTGCCACCGTGGCTCAGTACATCAGTCGCATTTTGCGGGGCGAATAACTTCGAAGTGTTGAAAGGGAACTAACTAGTGGCTCGTGATTATTACGGCATCCTCGGCGTTGACCGAGAGGCGACCGAGCAGGAAATTAAGAGGGCGTACCGGAAACTCGCCCGAAAGTACCACCCGGATGTGAACCCGTCTGAGGAGGCCGCGGAGAAGTTCGCCGAGATTTCGTTGGCGCAGGAGGTGCTGCTGGACCCGGCGAAGCGCAGCATCGTGGATCGCGGCGGGGACCCGATGGAGCAAGGCGGCATGGGTGGTGCCGGTGGCGGCGGCTTTGGGGGTTTCGGAGATATTTTCGACGCCTTCTTCGGCGGCGGCGGGCGCAACCACGAGCCGCGCTCGCGTGTTCAGCCGGGCAGCGACGCGCTGCTGCGCACCCAGATCACCTTGGAAGATGCCTACGCGGGCGTGACCAAGGAAGTCACCGTGGACACCGCGGTGCTGTGTCAGAAGTGCCACGGCACCGGCTCCGAGTCTGAGGCGAAGCCCGTGCAGTGTGATTACTGTGCAGGCCAGGGCGTGGTGCAGGAAGTGCAGCAGTCCTTCCTGGGCAACGTGATGACCACGCACGACTGCCCGAAGTGCCACGGCTACGGCGAAGTGATCCAGGATCCGTGCCGCCAGTGCGCCGGCGACGGCCGCGTGCGCGCCACCCGCGACCTGAAGGTGAAGATCCCGGCGGGTATCGCCAACGGGATGCGCATCCGCATGGCGGGGCAGGGCGAGGTCGGCCACGGTGGCGGCCCCGCCGGCGACCTCTACGTGGAGGTACAGACCGCGCCACACAAGATTTTCGTGCGCGACGGCAACGACTTGCACCTGCGCCTGAACGTGCCGATGTACGACGCCGCGCTGGGCACCAGCATCGACGTCGAAAACCTTGCCGGTGACACGACCACCATCGAGATCCCGGCCGGCACCCAGCCCGGCGACGAGGTCCGCCTCGAGGGCGAGGGCATGCCACGCCTGCGCGCCGAGGGCCACGGCGACATGATCGCCCACATCCAGGTCGTCGTGCCGACGCACCTCAGTGGCGAGGAGCGCCGCAGCCTCGAGCAGCTTCGCGACGCCCGCGGCGACGCCACCGGCGTCCACCACGACGACGAGCGCGACGAAGGCTTCTTCTCCCGCATGCGCGACAGGTTCCGCCGCTAAATGAGCGTCCCGTACTTCCTCACCCCGAACCCCGCCAGCGGCACCCTCGACGGCGACGAGGCGAAGCACGCCTTCGTCAAACGCATCGAGCCCGGCGAGCGCATCGCGCTGACCGACGGCGCCGGCACCGTCGCGGACGTCATTGTCCGCCACAGCGACAAGCAGCAGCTGCGCGGCGACGTCACTGAGGTACGCACCGTGCCCGCGCCCGAGCAGCGCGTCACCCTGGTGCAGGCAGTGCCGAAGTCGGAACGCGCGGAGATCGCCGTCGACCTCGCCGTGCAAGGAGGTGTCGACGCCATCGTCCCCTGGATCTCGCACCGCACCATCGCGCGCTGGCCCGCCGCCAAGCAGGCCAAACAGGTGGAGAAGTGGCAGCACCAGGCGATCGCGTCCGCGAAGCAGGCGCGCCGGGCATGGGTGCCGCAGGTCGCAGATCCGGTGACCACGAACCAGCTGAAGGACCTGCTTGCCGAGGTGGGCGAAGGGGGCGTCGAAAAGCAGGCGTTGGTGCTGCACGAAGACGCGGCCGTGCCGCTGACCACCGTCGAGTTCGGGCGGGACATCTGGCTCATCGTGGGCCCCGAGGGAGGCATCGGCGAGGATGAGCTCGAGCTCATCGGCGCCCGCGCTGTCACCCTCGGGCCGGAAGTGTTACGCACCGCCAGCGCCGGTTTTGCCGCACTATGCGCAATCGGTGCGCTGACGACGCGCTGGTAGGGTTAGGCGACATGGAACCTTTGGTCACGCGCAACATTGAGCTTGACTCTGTATACACGCAGGACGTGCTCGGTATTAATGACACGAACCTGCGGGTGCTCAACCAACACCTCGGCGCCGACGTGCACGCGCGCGGCAACGCGGTGACCGTGCGGGGCCCGGCCGTGGTGGTCGCGCACGCGCTGCGGGTGCTCGACGAGCTCGAGTCGATGGCGCGGCGCGGCGTCCCGATCACCCCGGATACTGTCACGCACGCGATTTCGCTGATGGAGGTGGAGTCGCCGGAGTCGGTGGCGGAGCTGCTCGGCGCGGAGATCATCTCGCGGCGCGGCAAGGTCATCCGGCCGAAGACGGCAGGCCAGCGGGCCTACGTCGACGCGATCGACGACAACACGATCACATTCGGCATTGGGCCTGCGGGCTCCGGTAAGACGTACCTGGCCGTGGCGAAGGCCGTGCAGGCGCTGCACAATAAAGAGGTCAAGCGCATCATTTTGACCCGCCCCGCCGTCGAGGCAGGGGAGAAGCTCGGCTTCCTGCCGGGCACCCTGAGTGACAAGATCGACCCCTACCTGCGGCCGCTCTACGACGCGCTGCGCGACATGATGGACCCGGAAGCCATCCCGAAGCTCATCGAGGCCGGCATCATTGAGGTCGCCCCGCTGGCGTACATGCGCGGGCGTACCCTCTCGGACGCGTTCGTCATCCTCGACGAGGCCCAGAACACCTCCGGATCCCAGATGAAGATGTTCCTCACCCGCCTCGGCTTCGGGTCGAAGATGGTGGTCACTGGCGATATTTCCCAGGTTGACCTTCCACGAGGCACGGTCTCCGGCCTGCGCGTCGCCCGCCGCATCCTCGGCGACATCGAGGGCATTTCCTTCCAGGACCTGCGCGCAGAAGACGTCGTGCGCCACCACCTGATCTCCCGGATCGTCGCGGCCTACGACGAGCACGACGCGCGCAACGCCGCACGCTACGAACGAAAACAACGCGAAGAAGAGGCAAGACAGTGAGTATTGAAGTCCTCAACGAATCGGGGGAGGCGGACGTCAACGAGGAAATGCTCGTCGATGTCTGCTCCTTCGCCCTGCAAGCCATGGATGTGCACCCAGACACGGAAGCCACCATCACGCTTGTCGACGAAGCCACCATGGCTGACCTCCACGTTCGGTGGATGGATCTGGAAGGGCCCACGGACGTCATGAGCTTCCCGATGGACGAGCTCACCCCAGGCGGCGGACGCCCGGACGCGTCCCCGTTCGGCGCGGCGATGCTCGGCGACATCATCCTGTGCCCGGCCTTCGACCGCAAGCAGGCGGAGATGGCAGGCCACAACCTCGGCCACGAGCTCGCCCTGCTCACCGTCCACGGTGTGCTGCACCTGCTCGGCTACGACCACGTCATGCCGGACGAGGAACGCGAGATGTTCTCGCTGCAAAACGAACTGCTCGCGGACTGGTACGACTCGCTGGCGGCACGCGGCATCGAGTACCAGCCTAAGCCGACCGGCGCCCATGCTTTTCCCTCAGCCGCCGACCGCGAGGAGCTCGATCGCATGATGAAGGGCCGCGACTAAATGGAGTTCACCGTTGCCTACGGCCTCGTCGCCGTGCTCGCGCTGCTGCTTTCCGGCCTGTTCGGATCGGTCGAATCGGCGCTGACCCCGATTTCGCGCGCGCGCGTCGAGACCATGGTCAAGGACGAAGTCTCAGGTGCCAAGGCGCTCGCCCGGGTTGTCGACGCCCGCGCCAACCAAATCAACATGCTGGTCATGCTGCGCACCGTCCTCGACGCCGTTGCAGCCGTCTTCGCCGCCATGCTGGCGATGGATCTGATCCCCTCCGACGCGTGGGCGATCATCGCCGCCGTCGCGTCGGTTACGCTGCTGCAGTTCAGTATCATCGGCGTATTTGCGCGCACCGCTGGGCGCCGCAACCCCTACACGATCTCGCTGAAGGCCGCGCCGTGGCTGGTCATCGTCAACCGTGTCCTCGGGCCGGTGTCGCGCCTGCTTATCTGGGTGGGCAACCTGTTCCACCCCGGCGAAGACTTCCGCGACGGCCCGTACTCCACCGAAGTGGAGCTGCGCGAGATGGTCGACATCGCCCAGGAGAAAGGTGTGGTGGAAACCACCGAGGGTCGCATGATCCAAAACATCTTCGACCTTGCCACCACCCACGCCCGCCAAATCATGGTGCCGCGCCCCGAGATGATCTGGATCGAGGGGGAGAAGACCGCCCGCCAGGCAACCACACTGATGGTGCGCTCCGGGCACTCACGCGTGCCTGTGATCGGGGAGAACGTCGACGAGATTGTGGGCGTCGCATATCTGAAGGATATGTTCGGCCCTAGTGGCACCCCGGTCGCGCCGGACACGGTGCTGTCTACCCTGATGCGCGAGCCACTGTTCATCCCGGACTCCAAGCCGCTCGACGTGCTGCTGCAGGACATGCAGCGGGTGAACACGCACATCGCCATCGTGATCGATGAGTTCGGCAACGTCGCCGGCCTGCTCACAATGGAGGACCTCCTGGAGGAAATCGTCGGCGAAATCACCGACGAATACGACGACGACGAGGACGCCCCAATCGAGTTCGTCGCAGAGCGCACCCTGCGCGCGCAGGCACGCCTGCCGCTCGACGACCTCGTCGACTTCCTTGCCGACCACCTCGACTACGAGCTCACCTTCGAAGAGGACGTCACCGACTCCGTCGATACCGTGGCAGGCCTGCTGTCCTACGACCTGGGCCGCGTCCCACTGCCCGGCTCCGCCATCGTCCACGACGGCCTGCGCTACACCGCCGAAGGCGGCCGCGACCGGCGCGGACGCATCAAGACCCGCAGCGTACTCATCGAGGTCCCCGAGCCCGCTGATGAATCCACGGAAAATTCAGACGGGGGTTCTGAAGACAAGTAGCCGACAGGTTTGTACGCTTATCCCCATGAGCAATATTTTGTCGATCCAGTCCGCCGTCTCCTACGGCCACGTAGGCAACTCCGCCGCCGTCTTCCCGCTGCAGCGCATCGGCCACGAAGTGTGGCCCGTCTACACCGTCAACTACTCCAACCACACCGGCTACGGCTCCTGGAAAGGCCCAATGATCCCTGCCACGGAGGTCGCGGCCATCATTGACGGTATCGAGGAGCGCGGGGCCCTCCCGCGTGTCGACGCCATCCTCTCCGGCTACCAAGGCGGCGACGACATTGCCGACGTCATCATCGACACCGTCGCCCGCGTCAAGGCCGTCAACCCCGACGCCATCTACGCCTGCGACCCAGTCATGGGCAGCGCCAAATCCGGCTGCTTCGTCTCCGACAACATCCCACCCCTCCTGCGCGACCGCGTCGTCCCCGTCGCCGACCTCATCACCCCCAACCAGTTCGAGCTCGGCTACCTCGTTGAACAAGACGTCACTGACCTGGACTCCACCCTCCGCGCCGTCGACGCCGCCCGCGAGATGGGCCCGTCTACCGTCCTGGTCACCTCGGTTGAGCGCGCCGATGCCCCCGCCGACACCATCGAAATGATCGCCGTCGACGACCACGGCAAGTGGATCGTGCGCACCCCACGCCTGCCATTCAAGCGCAACGGCTCCGGCGACGTCACCGCGGCCCTGTTCACCGGCCACTACCTGCGCGGCGGCAACGCCGCCGACGCCCTGGCCAAAACCGCCAGCTCCGTCTACGACCTGCTCAAGCGCACCTACGACGCCGACTCCGCCGAGCTCCTGCTCGTCGAGTCCCAGGACGCCTACGCCAACCCGCAGCTGCAGTTCGAGGTCGAGGCGCTCTAGCCGGTTCCGCCGACCTTTGCGTTGGCTGTCCGACTATCTGGCTGTCCAGCCTGAAAAAGTTCCCACGCTCGGGAACAACTTTGTGTCTAGGTAGGTTCCCGTCGAGCGGCTCCGACGTTTGGCCAGGTCGCGACGGATGTCTACGAAAAAAGTTCCCAAGGTCAGCGGAATCGGGGAACTTTTCTGAAGGGACCGGGTGTCGCGTCGGGCCCGTCGCGCGCTTTTAATACCTCGACCGGAACGCAAACAGCAGCGGCGCGAACAGCTGCAACGCAGCACCTGCAAGCGCGCAGGGTAGACTTCTGCACCATGAGCGAAAACTTCCCGGAGTTCCCGGACCTGTCCAACGCACCAGCAGAAACAAACGCAAATGCGAGCACCCCCGACTACGCGGGCTTCACACAGACCCCGGAGGGCTTCCGGTCGGGCTTTGTGAGCTTTGTGGGCAGGCCGAATACGGGCAAGTCGACGCTGATGAATGCGTTGGTGGGGGAGAAGATCGCGATTATGGCGGATCAGCCGGAGACGACGCGTCGGCCGATTCGTGGGGTGGTGAATCGGGAGGATGCGCAGGTGATTGTGGTGGATACGCCGGGGGTGCACCGGCCGAGGACGTTGTTGGGGCAGCGGCTGAATGAGATCGTGAAGGATACGTACCAGGATGTGGACGTGATTGGGTTTACGGTGCCTGCGGATGAGAAGTTGGGGCCGGGGGATCGCTACATTTTGGAGGAGATTCGGGCGGCGAAGCCGAAGACGCCGATTGTGGGCATCGTGACGAAGTTGGATAAGGTGCCGAAGGACGTGGTGGGGGAGCGTCTGTTGGAGATGCACGAGTACTTGGGTAAGGACGTGGAGTTGGTGCCGGTGTCTGCGAAGGACCGGGTGCAGCTGGACGTGCTGATGGATGTGTTGGTGAGCAAGCTTCCGGAGGGGCCGCGGTTTTATCCGGTTGATCAGGTGACGGATGAGGGCGTCGAGGCGCGGATTGAGGAGTTGATCCGTGAGGAGGCGCTGAGTGGTTTGCGTGAGGAGCTGCCGCACTCGGTGGCGGTGCAGATTGATGAGATGCATCCGGATCCGGAGCGCCCGGATCGGATGATGATTTACGCGGTGATGTTTTTGGAGCGTCCTGGTCAGAAGCGGATTATCGAGGGGCCTGGCGGGCGTCGTTTGAGTGGGATTGTGCACCGTTCGCGGAAGCAGATTATGGAGCTTGTGGGTCAGAACGTGTACCTGGATGTGCGTTTGAAGGTGTTGAAGAACTGGCAGGAGGACCCGAAGGCGTTGGGGCGTCTTGGCTTCTAGGAGAGGTCGCGGGGCGGGGAGGCCGTCGTGGCGTGATCGTGCGTTTGTGGTGCGCACGTACGATTTCGGGGAGGCGGATCGCGTTGTTGTGTTGTTGACGCGCGATCATGGCTTGGTGCGGGGTGTGGCGAAGGGGGTGCGCAAGGCGCGGTCGCGGTTCGGGTCGCGCTTGCAGCCGTTCGTCGAGGTGGATGTGCAGGTTTATCCGGGCAGAGGCTTATCGACGATCACTAGCGCCGATACCGTCGCGTTTTATGGTCACGCGATCATTGATGACTTCGATAGGTACGCGGCGGGTTGCGCGATGTTGGAGGCTGCCGAGAAGCTGTCCTTTGATCAGGGGGATCCGGAGTTATTTGCGCTGCTGCAGGAGGGCTTCGAGCGTCTGCAGTCGCCGACGCACCCGACCTTGGTGTTGGACGCGTTCTTGTTGAAGGCGGCGGCGCACGCGGGCTGGAAGATGAGCCTGTTTAACTGCGCGAACTGCCAGACGCCGGGGCCGCATAAGGCGTTTCACGCGGCGGCTGGCGGCGCGGTGTGCACGCTGTGCAGGCCGCCGGGGGCGATGGATGTGGACCCGGAGGTGCTGCATTCGATGTGGCTGTTGGAGCATGACCATGTGTGTTCGGAGGAGTTCGCGGAGCAGGTGCACCGGGCGACGTCTGCTCACCTGCAGTTTTATTTGGGGGCGGGGTTAACAAGTTTGCGAGTGATGAAGCAGGCATAATGTTTCCCATGAGCAGACCGCAGATTTCCCCGGAGTTTATTCCTCGTCATATCGCGTTAGTGATGGACGGTAACGGTAGGTGGGCACAGGAGCGCGGCATGAAGCGCACGGAGGGCCACAAGCGCGGTGAGGCGGTGCTGCTGGACTGCGTGGATGCCTGCATTGAGATGGGGTCGGTGGAGTGGCTGTCGGCGTATGCGTTCTCGACGGAGAACTGGCGCCGCGCTGCCTCGGAGGTGCGCTTCATCATGGGCTTTTCGCGCGATGTGTTGCACCGCCAGCGCGAGGAGCTGCACGAGAAGAACGTGCGCATCGTGTGGGCGGGGCGTCGCCCGCGCCTGTGGCGCTCGGTGCTACGCGAGCTCGAGGCGGCCGAGGAGCTCACGCAGGACAACACGGGGCTCACACTTGCGATGTGCATTAATTACGGTGGTCGCGCCGAGATTATCGACGGCGCCCGCCAGCTGGCCAAGGACGCTCGGGACGGCAAGATTGCGCCTGGGGATATTACGGAGAAGACGTTCGCGAAGTACATGTACCGCCCGGATATGCCGGACGTGGACCTGTTTTTGCGGCCGAGTGGGGAGAAGCGGACGTCGAACTTTTTGCTGTGGCAGTCGGCGTACGCGGAGATGGTCTACCAGGACAAGCTCTTCCCGGACTTCACCAAGGACGACATGTTCGACGCCGTCTACGAGTATGCGAAGCGGGACAGGAGGTTCGGAGGGGCCGTCGATAAGTTTGATTAGGCCTGGCAGGTGCTGCAGATGCCGTAGATTTCTGCTTCGTGGGCGACGAGTGTGAAGCCGTGCTCTTTGGCGGTGGCCTCAGCCCAGGACTCGACGGGGCCGCCTTCGATCTCCTCGCTGGTGCCGCACTTGACGCACACGAGGTGATGGTGGTGGTGGTGCTCGGTGAGGCAGTGTCGGTAGAGGGTTTCGCCCTCTGGGCTTTGGATGACGTCGACGGCGCCGATTTCTGCGAGCCCCTGCAACGTGCGGTAGACGGTGGTGAGACCGACTTGCTCGTCGCGGTCGATCAGCGCTGCGTGGATGTCTTTGGCGGGGCTGAACTTGTCAATGTCTTTCAGCGCGTCCACGACGGCCTGGCGCTGGCGGGTCATGCGCGGGCCGAGTTTCCTGACGGGGTTATTCGAGCTTGGCATAGTGCGTTCCAGAGTAGCGGACGGCGCCAATGTGGTGGGGTAGATGCTAAGTGTCTGGGTGATTGGCTACACTAAGCGGGTAGTTTTTGCATCACCCATCTATGAGGAGTGTTCATGTCAGCCAGCAAGATCGATACCGTTGTTAACCTTTGCAAGCGCCGTGGCCTTGTGTACCCGGCCGGTGAAATTTACGGCGGTACGCGTTCTGCATGGGACTACGGTCCGCTCGGCGTCGAGCTGAAGGAAAACATTAAACGCCAGTGGTGGAAGCACATGGTGCAGTCCCGCAAGGACACTGTCGGCGTGGATACGTCGATTATTCTGCCGCGTCAGGTGTGGGAGGCTTCGGGCCACGTGGAGGTGTTCACGGACCCGCTGGTGGAGTCGCTGTACACCAACAAGCGCTACCGCGCTGACCACCTGCTGGAGGCCTACGAGGAGAAGCACGGCCACCCGCCAGTAAACGGTTTGGCTGACATCAAGGACCCGGAGACGGGCCAGCCGGGCAACTGGACTGAGCCGCGTGAGTTCTCGGGCCTGATGAAGACGTACCTCGGCCCGGTCGACGACAAGGAGGGCCTGCACTACATGCGCCCGGAGACGGCGCAGGGCATCTTCGTGAACTTTAAGAATGTGATGACGTCCGCGCGTCTGAAGCCGCCGTTCGGCATCGCCAACATTGGTAAGTCCTTCCGCAACGAGATCACGCCGGGCAACTTCATTTTCCGTACCCGCGAGTTTGAGCAGATGGAGATGGAGTTCTTCGTCAAGCCGGGTGAGGATGAAGAGTGGCACCAGTACTGGATTGATAACCGCCTGCAGTGGTACATCGACCTGGGCATTAACCCGGATAACCTGCGTCTGTACGAGCACCCGAAGGAGAAGCTGTCGCACTACTCGAAGCGCACTGTCGACATCGAGTACGCCTACAACTTCACCGGCTCCAAGTGGGGCGAGCTCGAGGGCATCGCGAACCGCACGGACTACGACCTGCGCACGCACTCTGAGAAGTCCGGCGAGGACCTGTCCTACTTCGACCAGGCAGAAAACGAGCGCTGGACGCCGTACTGCATCGAGCCAGCAGCAGGTCTTGGCCGCGCGCTGATGGCCTTCCTTGTCGACGCCTACCACGAGGAAGAAGCCCCGAACGCCAAAGGTGGCACGGATACCCGCGTGGTGCTGAAGCTAGATCGTCGCCTGGCGCCGGTGAAGGTTGCCGTGCTGCCACTGTCCAAGAAACCGGAGTTGGCTGAGCCGGCTGAGGAGCTCGCCGCGAAGCTGCGCCAGCACTGGAACGTGGACTACGACACCTCTGGTGCGATCGGCCGCCGCTACCGCCGCCAGGACGAGACCGGTACGCCGTTCTGCGTGACCTTCGACTTCGATTCGCTTGAGGACGGCGCCGTGACCGTCCGCGAGCGCGACACGATGGAGCAGGAGCGCGTCAAGATCGACGAGCTCGAGGCATACCTGGCGACCCGCCTGATCGGCTGCTAGGAGGCACGCACCATGCATTACGTAAGCTGGGACCGCACGCAGCGCGACGCCCCGAAGCTGCTGGCTGAGGCCGGCCCGGAGGTGCTCGGCGAGTTCACGCACGAGTCCGCAACGGTGGGCGGGCAGCAGTGGGACCTGCTGGTCGCGCCGGAGTCCGGTGCGGTGGCGACGTGCAACGGTGAGAAAGTAGTGGAAGCTACCGCTTCCTTGGCGCGCGCGAAGGAGATCCCGGCGCACATCGGGGAGCGTTCCTACGTGCTTGTCAACGAGTGGGGCAAGAACTGGGTGGTCAACGACGCGGCTGGTGAGAAGGTTGCGCAGTTCACCCAGGACCACAACGGCGTGCGCAAGGCGATCCTCGAGTTCGAGGGCGAAACCACCCTGCCCGCCACCGACGTTGCGGGCCTGGCATGGGTGAGCCGCGAGGTCCTGGAGGCGAAGAAGCTCGGGATTTCGAATGCGCTGATCGGCACGCTGTTGCTGTTCTCGGGGATCATCGTGCTGGTGATGTTCCTCTAATGACCACGTGGTGGTGGCGCGGTGCGGCGCTCGAAGGATGCGATGCAACGGTGGCAACCGTTGAGGGCGCCACGATCACCGCGGACGTCCACCGCATCACGATGGTGTCGACGTCCCCCGCCTCATTACGCGGAGTCGACGAGCGCGGCCAGCGCTATCTGCTGCGCAAGGCCAGCCTGACCGTGGCGCGCTACGCCGCCGAGTGCGGCAGCAGACCGTACACGGTGCGCCGGACACGGGGGCGCCGCCGCGACATTATCGACGCCCGCGGTATCACCGTCGCAACAACAAACGGCCACCTCAACGGGGAGCTAGAGGTGACCGTTCTGGGGGACTGCGCTTCCGAGGCGCTTGTGGGGGACCTGCTGTTTATGACGTGGGCGCTCACGTACGTGGATACGCCCACGCGCAGGCTGCGCTACTAGCCGGTTAGAAGGTGCCGCCGCGGGTAGTCATCCCGCCGCCACCGCCGCCACCGGAGAAGCCGCCGCCTCCACCGAAACCACCCCCACCGAAGCTTCCCCCGCGGTTGCCGCCACCGGAGAGGATCGATCCCCACAGCACGGCCTGCGCCATGGAGTTCGCGGTATCGCGGGCCTGGGCGCGGCGGTACTGATCCAAGTCGTCCTTGGCGGCCTGGATCGCGCGACGCGCGGTGGTGGTCGCCTGGCGGGCGTACTCGATGGCCTCGCGGGTGTTGCTGGTGCGGCGCTGCTGGGCCTCCGCGTACTCGCGCTGTGCCTGGGCCAGCAGCGTGCGGGGCTGGGAGCTGATAATCCGGCCGCGGGAACGAATCATGTCCTCGGCGGACTGGATCTGGGTGGTGGCCACCTGCATCTGCTGGTCGAACATGGTCAGCGCCCGTGACTGGTCGTGGGCGGCACCCTCGGCGCGTTCGATTTCTGCGTCGATCTGGGCGTCCACGTCGCTCAAGTCGGCGTACAGGCTCAGCGGGTCGGTGGTGTCGCGGTCGCCGATGTTGGCGATGGCCTCGCGGGCGGTCGCGGTGACGCGGTCGAGGGCAGCGACGTCGATGTCGGCGCCCTGCGCGCGTGCACCCTTGAGCTGCGCGATCTGCTCGATTTCGTCGCGGATTTCCTGGATGAGCGCCGAGATGTTCTCCTTCGCTGTGCGGATGTTCGCGTCGGCGTGCTCGATGGCGGACAAGTTGTGGTCGGAAAGCTCGACGGCGCGGGTGGCGGCGGAGAGGACGTCGAGAAGCGGACCTTGCTCACCGGCGGGGCGTGCGGTGAGCCCGCGGGCCTTGTCCAGCTGTGCCTCGGCCTCGTCGAGGGACTCGGCGGCGAGCTCAACATTGCCGTCGATGGAGTGCAGCATCTGTGCGGGGTATTGCTCGCGCAGCGCCGCCAGCTGCCGCTTCGCCGGCTCCAGGCGCGAGCGCAGATCGACGGTGCGCTGCATGACCTTCTCGATCTCCTCCGGCGCGCGCATCAGCACACCGCGCATCGAGTTGAACTCCTCCGTCTTTGCGCGCAGCGACGCTTCAGCGGTGCGGGCGGACGTAATGATGTCGATGAGCATGGCGCGACGCTCCGGCTCCGTTTCCGGGATGGCGTCGTGCAGCGCCTGCTGAGTGCGAAACGCGCGCTGCAGGGCGGTCGTCGCCGAGTTCATCGCCGCGGTAAACGGGCGCACACGGTCGGCGCCGAACTCGGAGATAGCCAGGCGCAGCTCCTCCTGGCCCTGCTGCACGGACTCGTCGGCTGCTACGAGCGCCTCCTGCGCCACCGCGTCCAAGGTGGAAGTAGGTAGGCGGTTGAGTGAATCCGCATCGCCGGGGGCGAGCTCGCGTGCCGACGCCACCTGCGCCTCCCTGTGCTGCTTATTCTTACGACGCGATACCGCCCAGTACCCGCCACCGGCAACCGCGGCGAGCCCGGCACCGCCAGCAATCAGGCCGGTGGACTCGCCGCCGGCCGAGCCTGTGCCACTCGAGCCCGCGCCTGAGCTGCCGGCCGCCTCAACCGCGGCCAACGCCGCACCCGCCCAGTCGGACTGCGTCAACTTCGCGTACGCCGCCTGGTCAATCGCGTCCGCCTCCGCGGACGACCACTGCTCGCCAGTGGTCACGCTGTACGCGCGCTCATTCGGCGAAATCGCGATGACCGCCGTGTTCGGCCCGTTGGCCCGCACCGCATCCTCCGTCCACTGCGACGGCGGCGTTCCCTCAAAGGAATCCAGGAACACCACCCGCACCGAGCGGCCCTTCTGCGCGCTGACCTGCGCGATAGCGTCCTCAATCTGGGAGATCTCCCCAGGAGTCAGGACACCAGCTTCGTCGGTGACCGGCGTCGTCAATAAGCTGGGCCGAAGTGCCTGCACAGACACGGACGGCGCTGCAGCCTGCGCCACCGGAGCGACGGCCAGCAACGCGCCCCCAACAAACAGCGGGGCAGCGGCCAAGAGACGGTAATTGCGCTTAGTCATGCCAATGAGGGTAGTCGCTCACACAGAAACGTGCCGGAACCGTTTACGCTCAGAAGGCGTGTACACCTATAACGCCGCAGACGTCGAACGCCGCGCCCCCGAAGCCGCCAAAGGGGCCCAAACCGCACCCCAGGCAGACACCCGCGACGCCTTCGCCCGCGACCGCGCCCGCGTCCTCCACTCCGCGGCACTGCGACGCCTCGCCGACAAAACCCAAGTCGTTGGCCCCCGCGACGGCGACACACCACGCACACGCCTGACCCACTCGCTGGAAGTCGCGCAGATCGCACGCGGCATCGGCACCGGACTCGGCCTCCACCCCGACCTGTGCGAAATGGCCGGCCTCACCCACGACATCGGCCACCCGCCCTACGGCCACAACGGCGAAAACGCCCTGAACGCAGCCGCCCCCTGCGGCTTCGAAGGCAACGCACAAACACTGCGCATCCTCGCGCGCCTCGAACCAAAAATAATTATCGACGCCACCACCTACGGACTCAACCTCACCCGCGCCAGCCTCGACGCCGCCACCAAATACCCGCGGACCCGCACCAACCCCGACGGCTCCACTAACCGTAAATACTCCGCCTACGACGAAGACGCCGACATACTCGCCTGGGCACGCGCCGGCCACACCGATTCGCGCCCACCCATGGAAGCTCAAGTCATGGACTTTTCCGACGACATCGCCTACTCCGTCCACGACGTCGAAGACGGTATCGTCTCCGGGCGCGTATCCCTCCAAGTCCTGTGGGACTTCGTTGAGCTCGCCGCACTCGCCGAGAAAGGCGCCGCCGCATTCGGCGGCACCGCCGACTCACTCATCGACGCCGCCGACCGCCTCCGCGCCCTGCCCGCCATCGCCGCAGCCGCCGACTTCAACTTCACCCTCCAGTCCTGGACCCAACTCAAAGCACTGACTTCGCAACTAGTGGGGCGCTACGTCGGCGGGGTCACGCAAGCCACGCTCGACGACGAGGCAAACCGAATACTGGGCAGGCAGCACGGCAACCTCATCGTCCCGCCCGACGTGGAGGCGGAAGTCCGTCTGCTCAAAACCGTGGCCGTGCTCTACGTCATGGACGAGCCCGCGCACCTCGCGCGCCAGGACCGGCAGCGCGACCGCATCTTCCACGTCCACGAGTACCTGCGCGCGGGTGCGCCGGGCACCCTGGACACGATGTTCCAGCAGTGGTTCGAGGCCGCCGAGACGGATCTGGAGCGCGAACGCGTCATCGTGGACCAGATCGCCTCGATGACGGAGTCACGCCTGGAGCGCACCGCGAAGAAGGCCGCTGCGTTCGACGGGTTCTTCTAGAGGTATTCGTCACGACGAGATTCGGAAAATTGTGAACAAAACTGCAGTTTTTGTGACTCGAACCACAAGCAATTCTGTTCAAAAATTCCCGACTCCGCTCGAGATGACACCTTCTACCCCTACGCGGGGAGGAAACCAGCAATCTGCTCGAGGGCATCTCGCGTGCCGATTTCGCCCGGCAGCCACGGCAACTCAAGCACCGGCACCGGCAGATCCAGCAGCTCCAGTGCTCGAGATTCCACCACGCGCCGCCCCGCTAGGAAATCGCCGGCCTCATCCGGCGCGCGCCGATTGACGAAGGCGCCGCCGACGTGCACGCCGTGGGAGGTGAGCTCCTCGTAGAACTCCATCGATTCCATGACCGGCAGGCGTTCTGCGGTGAGCACGATGTGGAAGACGCACTGGGCAGGGTCGGTGAGCACGGCGCGCAGGTGCTCGAACTTGCGGCGGCGCTTCAGCAGCGTCGAGCGGATCTGCTGGTTGCGGCGGTCAACGGGCGAGCCGCTGTCGCCGGCAGTGCCACCTATCCCGCGGACGAGTTCGCTGAACTTGTCGGACTTGTCGCGCCGGGCCAAGAGGCCATCGGTGTAGGCGGCCATGACTTCGGGAAGCGCCATGAGGCGGGAGGTGTGGCCGGAGGGGGCGGTGTCGAAGATGATGTGGTCGTAGTCGCCGCGCTCAGCGACGAGGTCGGCGATGCGTTCCAGAAGTGCGGCCTCGTGCATGCCGGGGGAGTGCCGCGACATCTCCAGGTGGCGGTCCACTTCGCGGTGGAGACGCTCGGGCATCATGGCGCGCATCGATTCGCCAACCGCGCGCAGGTGCTGTGACGTAATGGTTGCCGGGTCGAGCTCGATGGCGTGGAGGTTCGGTTCGAGGGCAGTGGGGGCGTCGTCAAGCGTGGTGCCCCAAATGTGCCCGAGGTTGTGTGCGGGGTCCGTCGAGACCAACAGGACGCGGTCGCCGCGCGCGGCGAGGCGCACGGCCGTGGCGGCGGAGATCGTCGTCTTGCCGACGCCACCTTTCCCGCCGAAGAACATGACTGGGGCGTCTAACAACATGAGATCCCATCGAGTGGTGAGCGTTCCATGCCCATGCGGGTGTGCCAGGCGTGGAAGTCGTCGTAGAGCAGGGGCAACAGTTCCAGCGTGTAGTAGCTGGCGGGGTTCGGGATGCCGAGCATTTCGGAGGCGACCAGCAGGGTGAACAGGTCGTCCTCCTCGCGCGCGGCGCGGGCGAATTCGCGCCGGTAGGGCGCCTGGTAGAACTCGTTGAGGCCCGCGCCGAGCGCGGCCAACCTACTGCGCAGGCTCATGGGCTGGGGTGTCCTCCCACTGCATGGCTGGCTCGCGGCGCGCCTTGTTGATCGCGGTGATCGCCTCAACGATGACCCAGATTGCGCAGATAATAATGACGACGTCGATCACCAGCAGCAGCCAGTTTCCAGCTGCGTGCAGGGTGCGCAGCTGCAGCACTGCCGCCCACAGCGACATGAGCGTGACGAACGCCAGCGGGATCAGCAGCGGCAACGTCGGGCGGCGCAGCTTCGTCAGGATGACCACCAGGACTGCCAGGGTCAGCCCGGCCATCAGCTGGTTCGTGGTACCGAACAGTGGCCAAATGATCATGCCACCGGAGCCGTCCAGGCCCGTCGAGAAGGTCAGGCCAAGCGCAGCGCCAACCGCGATGATCGTGGCCACCAGGCCGGAGAGCTTCACGCCCATAATCTGGCCAATTTCGCCGACGACCATTCTCTGCAGACGCACACCGGAGTCCATTGTGGTAGCCGCGAAGAGGACCGCCATGGTGGCCAGGATAGTGGCCGACAGGGTCGTCGGGATACCCAGGCCCTCGTTCATCAGGGAGCCGCCGCCCTCAACGAAGGCGTTCACGCCGCCGGCGTTCCACGCGTTGTACACGTTCTCCCAGTCCGCGACGGTCTTGTAGCCACCGGTCGTCGCCACAATCGTGCCGAGTGCCAGCAGGCCCTCACCGACCGCACCGAAGTACCCAACGAAGCGCGCGTCCGTCTCCTTATCCAGCTGTTTCGCTGACGTACCTGAAGCAACAATGCCGTGGAAACCAGATACCGCACCACACGCAATGGTGACGAAGAGCAGCGGGAAGATGCTCGGCGTACCCTCCGGCACAGACTCATTCAGCGTCGGCGCCACAATCTCCGGACGCACAATGAAGAACGATGCGTACAGAATAATCAGGCCGACGAACAGCTGTAGGCCATTGATGTAATCACGCGGCTGCAGCAGCACCCACACTGGCAGCATCGACGCGATGAACGCGTACACGAACAGTAAACTAATCCAGATGCCACGGTCCGGAATACCCATTACGGTCTCCGGCAGCGCGAGCGGCATGCGGTCGCCAAGCACCATCAGCGCGTACAACGCCACGACGCCAACCACCGACACCAGCGGCAGATTCCACTTGAAGCGGTAAATCGCCTGCCCAATCAGCACCGCGACCAGGATCGCGCCCCACGTCGGAATCACCGCTGATGGCGTCGCAATCAGTAGGTTCGAAATCACCACCGCGAACGCAGTATTGACCATCAGCAGCAGCAGGAAAATCACCACGAGGAAGAGGTTGCGCCCCCGCGAGCCGATGTAGCGACCCGACAACGTGCCAATCGACTGGCCCCTATGCCTTTGCGACGCCCACAACGCCCCCAAGTCGTGCATCCCAGCAAAGAAAACGGTACCGAGGGTCACCCACAAGAACGCCGGGAGCCAACCCCAGATGACCGCGACCGCCGGGCCGATAATCGGCGCAGCGCCCGCCACGGAGGTGAAGTGGTGGCCCCACAGCACGTACTTGTTTGTGGGGACGTAGTCCACACCGTCTTCCATGGTGTGCGCCGGGGTCTCGTAGTTTTCCGATAGCTTATAGACCCGCTGCGCGAGGAACTTTGAGTACAGCAGGTACCCAGTAACCAGCATCGCCAGTCCGATGAGTACCAGGAAGAGCGAGTTCATGCGGTCGCCTCTCTTTCCGTGTTTTGGGTCACAACTTCGGAAAGTATGCCACACCTCACAGCTCATTTCCGGCGTTTTCTGAACTCTCCTGGAGGTTCTCGTCGGCGACGGCTCGCGTGGGGTGGGGATATGCCTCGCGAGATTGTTCGGAAAATCGTGAATAGAATTGCGCATTTTGTGACTCCAACCACACGCAATTTTGTTCACAAATTCCCGACTCCGCTCGAGAGCACACATGCCACCCCCAAAATCACCACGTGGGAAGAAGGCCTTCGGGCCGCTCATCGTCGGGGAATCTGCTAATCCGTGCGATGTAGGCTTCAATGCTTGCGTCGCGTGGGGAGCTGTCAGCATATTGCAGTGGTTCTCGCGGGCCCCGGCAGATGTCGCAATGCGGGCGGCCTCGGTAGGTGGCGCGCACGGTGTCGGCGATGAGGCTGATCGTGCCGCGGAGGTCGCGGTGGAGTGCTTCCACGGGGACGTGCAATGTGCGGACCCAGCTGGTTTCGGTGGGGGCGCAGTGGTCGTCGAAAAGTGGGGCGTCGGTGAGTGCGAGGGCGAAGTGGGTGCCGTACATGACGCGGTGCGGTTGGGTGTGCCAGTAGTGCGCGGGGAGTGCGTGGTGGGAGAGGAGGGCGGTGGCGAGGTAGCTGAGCTCGGGCGCGATTGGGTGGTGGGAGGCGCGCTCCCAGCAGAGTTGGAGGGTGTTGCGGTCGCGTTGGCGGGGCAGGGCCCAGATGGCTGCGGTGATGGTGTCCTCGTGGCCGCCGATGTGTTTGAGGTGGTTGAGGACGGGGTAGAGCTGCGCGCGTGGCTCCCATTTGAAGATGCCCGCGATGGTTTCGGGCAGGGGTGCGACGCGGATTCCGGCGATGGTGTCGGTGGTGTGGAGGATTTGGCGTCGATAGTGGAGGCCGGGGCGCCATTTGCTGCGGGTGATGGAGGTGCCGTTGGGCAGCGCGACTTCGGTGAGTTCGGGCTGTCGGCCGAGGTGCGGCACGGGGAGGCGGTGGAGGCGCGCGGCGGTGCGCCCAACGATGGCGGCTTTGCGGTTTTCGCGGCCGTGGATGAGGGCTCGTGCGATGCGGCGGGTGTCGGGGTCTAGCGTGCCCCACCACTGCTTTTCGACGGCCCCATACCTCCCAATCCGCACCATAGTTCCGGTCGTGACGGCTCGTTTGAGCCGCTGAGCTTGTACTGTGCGTCCCCGAAGGCTGTGAATGTGTGCGCTGAGCGCTGCGAATTCCCCCATGCGTTGGCAGTGTAGCAATTTTGTTCACAATTTCCCGAGTGTGCTCGAGACGCCACCTTCCCCCAGTTGGTTACCTCGGCTGCACCTCGCAGAAGGTGTCGTAGTGGTTGTCGGTGTAGTACCACTCGTCGACGACGCCGTCGGCTCCGCCGCCGGTCACGATGCGCCGAAGTCCGCGGTGGTGCACGCCCGGCGTGTCCACGGTGTATTCGCGGTAGTAGCCGAGTGGCTCCTCGGGGAGGGTGCGCTCGTAGTTACCAAAGCGCGAGTCGTCCTCCGGATGCGGGTAGGGTCCGCCGGATTCGATGAGGTTGATGGTGTCCCAGGCCTCTGCGGGGAGGTTCGGGCAGGAGGTGGGGTCTCCCGACGCGGCGCCCTCGTCATTGTGGGGCAGGAACGTGTTGATCAGGAGCGCCGCGGCGACAACGACGGCGCCGACGGCGGTGTTCTTCGATTTTCGGCTCACGCTGAGTCATTGTGGCACAGGCGCTACGATGTGCGTATGGCTAGGGGCAGAATTCCGGATAGTGACATTGAGGCTATTCGTGAGCGGGCGGCGATCGAGGACATCGTTGGCGAGTATGTGCAGCTCAAACCGGCTGGGTATGACTCGCTGAAGGGCTTGAGCCCGTTTAAGGATGAGAAGACGCCGTCTTTCCACGTCCGGCCGGCGCGCGGGTACTACCACTGCTTTTCCACGGGCAAGGGCGGGGATGTCTTTTCGTTCCTGATGGAGATGGAGCAGATGTCCTTCCCGGAGGCGGTGGAGGCGGTTGCTCAGGAGATCGGCTACCACATTAATTACCAGGGCGGCACGACTGGTGGGCGTGATGTGAAGCCGGGGACTCGTGCGCGCCTGTTGGCGGCGAATAAGGCGGCGCACGAGTTTTACCGTGAGCAGTTGGAGACGCCGGAGGCGGAAGTCGGTAGGAATTTCTTGCTGGAGCGGGGGTTTTCGAAGGAGCTGATTTATCACTTCGAGTGTGGGTACGCCCCGGATGGTTGGGACACGTTGACGAAGCACTTGCTTCGCAAGGGTTTCGACGCCCAGGAGCTCCAGGATGCTGGGATTTCGAGTATGGGGCGTCGCGGGCCGATTGATAAGTTTCGGCGCCGCCTGATTTGGCCGATTAAGGACGTGGCCGGCAACGTGATCGGGTTCGGCGCCCGCAAGCTGTTCGATGATGACCCGATGGGTAAGTACATGAACACCGCGGACACGATGCTGTACCACAAGTCGAAGGTGCTGTTCGGGCTGGATTTGGCGAAGAAGCATATTGCCACGGATCACCAGACGGTGGTGGTGGAGGGCTACACGGATGTGATGGCGATGCACGCCGCCGGGGTGAAGACGGCGGTGGCGTCGTGTGGTACGGCGTTCGGCAAGGACCATATGGCGGTGATTCGCCGCCTCATGCTGGATGACAATTATTTCCGCGGCGAACTGATTTACACCTTCGACGGCGACGAGGCCGGTCAGAAGGCGGCGATGCGCGCGTTCCAGGGGGATCAGCAGTTTTCGGGGCAGTCGTTTGTGGCGGTCGCCCCCGACGGCCTGGACCCTTGTGACCTGCGCCTTGAGCGCGGGGATTCCGCGTTGCGGGACTTGGTGGCGTCGAGAATCCCGATTTTTGAGTTCGTGATTGAGTCCCTGCTGAAGGACTATTCGCTGGACACGGCGGAGGGGCGTCTGCAGGCGTTGCGGCGCACCGTTCCCGTCGTCGCCGGTATCAGCGACAAGGTGCTGCAGACGGAGTACGCGCGCAGACTCGCAGGCTGGGTGGGCTGGCCGAACCCGGACGAGGTGCTCGAGCAGGTCCGCGAGGAGGCCCGCCGCCCGAAGCAGCAGCGAACCTGGCAGAAGCCACAGCGTAACCAGCAGCAGGCCGCGCCGGGCCAGCCGCCCGCGTTGGTGCCGCCGAACCCGCAGGATCCGCTGTTGTGGCCGCAGCGCGAGGCACTCAAGATTGCGTTGCAGTACCCGGAGAAGGCCGGCAGCTACTTTGAGGGCATTTCGCCAGAGGCGTTTACCAACCCGGCGTATCGCCAGGTGCGTGACGCGATCGAGAAGGCTGGCGGGGTGACGGGCGCGCACGTGGGCCCGCAGTTTTTGGCGAAGGTGGCGCAGGAAATGCTGGACCTGGTGGGCCGCAATTTCGTTTCAGAGTTGGCGGTTGAGCCGATGCACCCGGACGACATTGATCGTTACGTGGACTCGGTGCTGTCTCGCCTGCAGGAGACCCGCGTGGGGGATCAGATTGCGCTGCTGAAGGCGCAGTTGCAGCGCATGCGCCCCTCCGACGACGAGGCCGCCTACAACGCGCTGTTTTCCGACTTGGTGGCGCTTGAGCAGGCGCGCCGCGAGCTCAACGACCGCGCCCTGCGCGGCGGGGCCTACGGGCCGCAAGGCTAGTTGCCCTTGGCTTTGGCCTCCTGCCACAGCCGGTCCTGGGTCTCGGCGTCGATGGTGCCGGTGCTGCCGTCGAAAAGGTAGGGGGAGCGCGCCTTCATCTTGTCGACGAACCCCTGCGCCACCTCCGCGAACCCGAACGCGCCGCGCTCTGCCGCGATTTCGGCGTGGAAGAGGACTTGCAACAGGACGTCGGAAAGCTCTTTGCGCAGGGCTTCGTCGCCCTCGTTGTCGGTGATGGCGGCGGCGAGCTCCTCGGTTTCCTCGTGGAGGTAGGGCAGCAGCGTTTCATGTGTCATGGAGCGCTCCCACTGCCCGCGCGTGCGCGCCGCGTGCATGACGGATACTGCCTGGTGGACGGGGTCCTCGAGCGAGGGCACCCGCTCGAGGTGCTCACCCTTCGCGACGCGCTCCCGCACCACCTCGTCGTCCTCGTTCGTGGTGAGGAGCCAGGGGGAGGGGCCGTCGGGGGCGTCGGCAAGGTCCCAACGCACGGAGACGGGCACTTCCATGGTGAACTCCACTGGTCCCCGGATGCGCTGCGCAACTGAAACGGGCAGCATGTCGGGCCAACGAGGGTCAAGCACGAGGATGGTCATAGTGTGTAACAATAGTCCGCATGACAAACCAGATTGCAGAAGCCATCAAGGCCGTTTCCCCAACCGCGGAAGCCGTCGCGCAAGAAACCGTCAGCTTTTCCCCGATCCGCTGGAAGACCGGCTGGCCACACAACTTGCGCCGCGTCCCACCCTTCCGTGACGACGCCACCGCGACCCTGACCCGCCGCGAAGTCTTCGCCTTCGCGCAAGACGTGGTGGATTCCGAGTTCGCCCGCGACCAGATCATCGACTTTTTGGGCGCGTCCTTCGCGTTCCAGGGCGGCAAGAACGCGCAGGCGCAGTTGAAGCTGCAGCAGTTCCTGCGCAACAAGGGCAAGGCGAACGCGCTGCTGCAGGCGCTGCGTAAGGTCGGCTCTGGTGAGCTCACGCCGGTCCAGCAGTACGAGGCCGTCGTGGCTACCGGCCTGCCTGCGAAGTTCGCGTCGGGCCTGATCTACTTCCTGGCCGGCCCGCAGGAGGCCGCCGACGAGAAGCCGCTCATCATCTGCTCCAACCGCGCGAAGGGCGCCGGCCTGGACGTAACCAGCGACTGGTCCGCCGACGAATACGGCGCCTACCTGGCGGCTATCAAGGCCGGGCGCGACGAGCACGCCCCCGACTTGCCACTCGACGCGGTAGAATTCGCGGTACGTGAGCACGCCCGCCAAGGATAGGAGACCATCATGAAGGCGCGTACAACGGCTCTTGCTGGACTTACACTGAGCTGCGTGGCGCTAGCCGGGTGTTCGACAGGGAAGTCGACGGACCTGGGCTTCGCAGCCGCCGCGCAGGAGGGCGCACCGTTTACGGTGTCGCAGGTTGTCGGGGACAGCGCCGAGCGCGCCTATCTTTTCTGCCCGTACACCGACAAGGCGCAAGCGGAGGCCCTGGGTTTCAACCCCGACGATGTCTACAGCATCAACAACAACTCGCAGCGCTGGGAGACCTGGAGTGGCATAGGCGTCATCTTCAGCGATGATCGCACACCCGCCATCGAGTGGTTCGACCCCTCAATTATCGACGCCTGCCCCAGCGCCACCACCGGCGATGAGCTCGACGTGAACGCCCCGATTACCCCCACCGTCGAGCCCGTCGAGTTCGCGGGCGACGAAGGCCCGACCGACGTGATCAAGTTGGTGGTGGAGTAGGGGCTTCTTTGGGGATTGTGCGCTAGCGGGGTGCGCACCACATTCCCTCACAACATTCCCTCACAGGTTTTGTCCGAACTGGGCTTTTGCCGCGCTCGCCGGTCGGAATCGTGGAATGTGGTGCGCGTGCTGCTTGAACTGACACCAAATTCCCTCCCGTGCTTTACGTGACCTGGGGAAACGCAAAAGTCGGCGAAGGAAAACGGGAATGTGGTGCGCAAGCAACGGGGCGAGCGCCTAAAACCTAGCGTGCCAGGAGCTGGCCCAAGTCCAGGTTGGAGGACAGCTGCTGCAGCTGTGGTGGGATGTTGGTCTGGGAGCTGCCGAGGAGCTTCGCCCAGTCCTGTACTGGGTCCGGCTTCACGATGCCGCACTCCAGCGCACGGTCCGCAACTGCCTGGACGGTGCCGCCGGACATGACGCGAAGGGCAATGGAGTCGCCGATCTTGCCATTGAGGTTGTTGACCAGCTGCTGGCGGGTGGTGTCCTTGCCTGCGACGCCGGTGCCGTTGAGGGTGACGCGCAGGGTGCTGCAGTTCATAGTTTTGACGTTGCCGTTGACCAGCTGCAGGAGCGAGGTGGCGTCCTGTGCCTGTGCTGCTGGTGCTGCGAGGCCTGCCAGGCCGGTCAGGGCTGCGACGCCGATGGCTACGATACGGGTGGAAATGCGCATAGGGTGCTCACTTTCAGGTTGTAAATAGGTGCTT
This sequence comes from Corynebacterium sp. NML120713, assembly GCF_001875735.1. NCBI lineage: Bacteria > Bacillati > Actinomycetota > Actinomycetes > Mycobacteriales > Corynebacteriaceae > Corynebacterium > Corynebacterium sp. NML120713. The sequence goes on along the minus strand of NZ_MLCR01000015.1, from coordinate 55,917 downwards.
GAAAAACAGAACGGGATACACCATACCTGTTACTGGTGTGGCGCAAGTGAAAATTGGGGATTACGGGGGTAGTGTAGGATCTTCTGCCATGACGTTTTCTGGCCGTCCCGGCAGGCGTGCGCGCGGGTGTGGGTGTGTGGCGCTGCTTGTCGTTGTCGGTGCGGTGGTGATGGTTGTTGCGTTGGTGGCCTTCCTGCTGAGCGCGCTCGGCGGTCCGGAGCAGTTCGTGCAGCGTCAACCCGTCCCGGAAGACGTACCCCCTGCCGCTGCCATGCCACCGCCAACTATCGACGTCCACGCGCCCGGCCGAACCGCCAACGAACTCCACGCGTGGGCCGCCCCTATCGCGGGGGAAATCGGGGTAGACCCGCAGGCGGTGCGTGCATACGGTAACGCCGCACTGATCGCGGCGGAAGCCTGGCCGGCCTGCAATCTGCAGTGGAATACGCTCGCTGGCATCGGGTGGGTGGAGACCCGCCACGGCACCTACACGGGCAAGAAGTTCGACGCCGGCCGCCTCGACGAGAACGGGGTGGCGCAGCCGCCGATCGTCGGCCCGGCGCTCGACGGCACGGGAAACTTCGCACTCATTACGGACACGGACGGCGGCACCCTCGATAGTGATACCGAGTTCGACCGCGCGGTGGGGCCGATGCAGTTCATCCCCGGCTCGTGGGCGATCTATGGCCGCGACGCCGACGGCGATGGGGTAGCAAACCCGCAGCAAATTGACGACGCCGCCCTGAGTGCCGCGAACCTCCTCTGTGCGAACGGGCGTGACCTGTCCACTGCGGAGGGGTGGTCGGATGCGGTGCTGACGTATAACCGCTCGCGCGAGTACCTCCACAACGTCCGCGATGCCGCTGCGAACTACGCGCTCACCCAGCGCGCCACCCGGTAGGCATGCCGCAGCCATGCCGAGAAAGCCACAAAAGTGGGCGAAACCGGGCATGGACAGAAGGTTTGACGAAGATCACATTCCGAATGGTGTGACCTTAAATGGCGTGGTTGTGGGCCTATCACTGCACGGAAACGCAGGGAAAGCACGAGTGTGACGAACGCCAACAAGCATTTTTTGCTGCGATCTGGAACAATCGGTAACGGAAATTTGGTTTGGCCAATCTCAAGGAGATGAACTGTAGTGGCTGATATTATGCACGTCTTTGCTCGTGAAATTTTGGACTCTCGCGGTAACCCAACCGTTGAGGCTGAGGTTTTCCTCGACGATGGTGCGCACGGCATTGCGGGTGTTCCTTCCGGTGCGTCCACTGGCGCACACGAGGCGCACGAGCTGCGTGACGGTGGCGATCGCTACGGCGGCAAGGGTGTTCAGAAGGCTGTCAAGAACGTCAACGAGGAGATCGCTGACGCACTGGCCGGCATCGAGGCTGACGATCAGCGTCTGCTCGACCAGGCGATGATTGAGCTCGACGGCACGGACAACAAGTCCCGCCTCGGCGCGAACGCGATCCTGGGCGTGTCCATCGCTGCGGCGAAGGCTGCTGCTGAGTCCGCTGGTCTGCCGCTGTACCGCTACATTGGCGGCCCGAACGCTCACATCCTGCCTGTTCCGATGATGAACATCGTCAATGGTGGCGAGCACGCTGACTCCGGCGTTGACGTCCAGGAGTTCATGATTGCTCCGCTGAGCGCTGAGTCCTTCGCTGAGGCACTGCGCATGGGTGCAGAGGTCTACCACTCCCTGAAGTCCGTCATCAATGCAAAGGGCCTGTCCACCGGCCTTGGCGACGAGGGCGGCTTCGCTCCTTCCGTCGACTCCACCCGCGCAGCGCTTGACCTGATCGTTGAGGCCATCGAGAAGGCTGGCTTCAAGCCTGGCGAGGACGTCGCACTGGCTCTCGACGTTGCTTCCTCCGAGTTCTTCGAGGACGGCGTGTACAAGTTCGAGGGCGGCGAGCACTCCGCTGAGGAGATGGCCAAGGTCTACGAGGAGCTCATCGCTGAGTACCCAATCGTCTCCATCGAGGACCCACTGCAGGAAGATGACTGGGAGGGCTACGCAAACCTGACCAAGACCATCGGCGACAAGGTCCAGATTGTTGGCGACGACTTCTTCGTCACCAACCCTGAGCGCCTCGCACGCGGCATCAAGGAGCACGCTGCGAACGCACTGCTGGTGAAGGTCAACCAGATCGGTACCCTGACCGAGACGTTCGACGCTGTGGACATGGCTCACCGCGCTGGCTACCGCACCATGATGTCCCACCGCTCCGGCGAGACCGAGGACACCACCATTGCGGACCTCGCATTGGCATTGGGCTGCGGCCAGATCAAGACTGGTGCACCGGCTCGTTCCGAGCGCGTTGCTAAGTACAACCAGCTGCTGCGCATCGAGCAGGAGCTCGGCGACGCCGCTGTCTACGCTGGTCGTTCCGCATTCCCACGCTTCAAGTAATCGCTTGATTCGTACGCACCCCCTGCCCATCGCGCGCTCGCGCGTGGCAGGGGGTGTCGCGTTTTTCACTGCTGTACACTAATGAGCACTATGAGCACTGGCACGCCCCAAGACAAGCACACAGCGAAGCGCCGCAGGAAGCGGCTGGCTCGCACTGTGCCCGTGGCGTCCCGCGAGCAGCGCAAGCAGCAGCTCGCCGAGCAGAAGGCCAACAGGGAGTCGCGCTTCGCCGCCCCCAACTTAGCGACGCTCGCCCTGCTCATCATCGTGCTCATCGCCGTACTTGTGGCAGTAGCAGCCCCACTCCGCAACTTCTACGAGGGCCGCAACGAGATCGCGCGCGCCCAGGCAAACATCGAGCACTTGGAGCGCCGCCAGGCCGACCTTGAGCGCGAGATCGCGAAGTACGAGGACCCCGAGTATCTCAACCAGGTCGCCCGCCGGCGCCTCGGTGTGATGGAGCCAGGCGAGTCCGCCTGGCGAGTCATCGACCCCCGCATGACCCACGGCACCACCATCACCTCCGACGAAACCCCCGACGACCGTGGCTGGGCCGTATTCCTCTGGGACTCGCTACGCGAGGTCCCCGAGGACGTTCCCGCCGACGCTCCTGAAGAATCGCCTGCTCCCGCGGAATCGCCTGCGCCCGAAGCGCCCGCGGAAGCACCTGAGGCGCCTGACGCGCCTGAAGCGCAGTAAACCGAGCCTAAAAGGTAGCAACAGGATTACTGCAATCCACTTTTTGCACGCTCCCACCTGGATTATTCCAATCCCTTTACTCCCATTTGGAGAATGGCCAGGCTGCCAGCCCCACGCCACCTCGAGCGCTCCCGTCGACCGATTAACAGCGTGCTATTAGCAGCGTGCGATTAATGGAGTGCGACGCTGGTCGCCGAAAACTGCCAAGCCCGGCCCAAACAGCGCGACCTGCATCGCACGACATCTAGCGCACGCTTTTAAGGTTCACGCTGGGTTCCAGCAAACGCAATCAAGGACCAGGACTGAATAGCCTGAAACCAACACAACGGGCTGCGACAACTAGACCAGCAGTGGCTGATTGATTACCTCACGCTCCCGAAAAGAAAGAAGCGCTCGAAGCTCACTGAGTTCTTCGGCTGGGTCCTTGGGTTTTAACGTTTAACCAGGCAAGTTAAAGTATTCTCAATTCTGTTGCGCCGTTTTCATTACCAAGATTGAAAGGAGGGAAGCGATGGGGGTTCTGCGTGTTGATATCGAGCCGTCTGTACTGGACTGGGCGCTGCGACGTACAGGACTCAGTGACGAAAAGCTCCGTGGCACGTTTCCCAAGGTAAACGATTGGCGCTCAGGGGAGGAGCGTCCGACGCTCAACCAAGCGAAGGAACTAGCGAAGAAGGCACGAATCCCATTTGGACGGCTCCTTCTACAGGCGCCTTCTGGCGAAGAGACTGATTTACCTGATTTTCGTACTGTCAGAAATGAGCGTCTCGATGGGTTGAGTCCTGACCTGCAGGAAGTTATTCACTCCGCCGAGGCGCGCTTGGGGTGGTACGCGGATTACGCAGAGGAAGTTGGAATTCCCGGTCCTGAAATTCTGCGCTCTGCCCAAGATTCCACCAGTTCCATCCTGGCTGCTCGCCAGTCTCGCATCGCGCTGGGGCTTGACGAGGCTTTTGCAATTCCTGGGCCAGAAAAAGTTACGTCACTAACGCATCACATGGAAGATACAGGGATTCTAGTATCCCGGAATTCCATTGTTGGAAACTCTACTCAACGTCATCTGAGTATTGATGAGTTCCGTGGATTCACCCTGATTGATGGGGAATACTGCCTGGTGTTTGTGAATACAAGTGACGCCAAAACTGCGCAGCTTTTCAGCCTCGCTCACGAGCTGGGACATGTTGCTTTGGGGGAGGCTGGTATTTCTGACCACAGCGACCACCTGAAGGTAGAGCGCTGGTGTAACGAGTTTGCAGCGGTATTCATCGCCCCAGAGACTGCAGTGAAGGAACGGTACAACAAGAAGTGTTCTTTGCTCGACAACGTCACGTCTCTGGCAAGCGTGTTTGGCATCAGTAGGGAAGCGATGCTGTTGCGCTTGAAAGATATTTTCCTGATCGAGCAACAAGAGTTCGACGAAGTTATGCGATTGGTCCGTGTCAGGAATGAAAAGAAAGCTACACAAGAAGGCAGCGGCGGTCCTTCGTTCCATGTTCTCGTTCGGTCTCGAGTCGGCGGACGATTCTTTGAGACGATCACCTTTGCCGCAAAGTCCGGACAAATTCCTGAGAGAGATGCTGCGCGGCTTCTTGGTGCTGCCTCGTATAAGTCCTTTGAGAACTTGGTGAACAAAAGCCATTGGGCTAGCCGGGAGGTGGGGTAGCCGGTGTATCTAGTTGATACGAATGTTTTACGGGCCCGGCACATCACGGTGTAGCTAACCGCCGCACCGTTCCACCACCGCCCACCTCGTGTGGAACAATGTTGCTCATGCAACCGACTCAAGAGGATCTCAATATCATTCAGGAGCAGCTCGGCCGCGCGCCTCGCGGTGTGCTGGAAATTTCCTACCGCACCCCGGATGGTCAGCCTGCGGTGGTCAAGACTGCACCCAAGCTTGACGACGGCACTCCGTTCCCCACGCTTTACTACCTGACGGACCGCCGTCTCACGGCCGAGGCTTCGCGTTTGGAGGGCGCTCAGGTGATGAAGTGGATGGAGGCCCGCCTGGCCGAGGACGAGGACCTGCAGAAGGATTACCGCCGTGCCCACGAGTACTTTTTGACGAAGCGCAACGAGATTGAGGATCTGGGTACGGACTTCTCTGGCGGCGGCATGCCGGACCGGGTGAAGTGCTTGCATGTGCTGATTGCGTACGCGCTTGCGGAGGGCCCGGAGCACTTCCGTTTCGGCACCGAGGCGGTGGCGCTTGCTGCCGAGCACGGTAACCTGCGCGGCACCGCGATCCCTGCCGACTGGCCGACGCTCGAAGACCTCGGCATCACGCTCGCTGAGGCGGGGGAGCACCTCGCATGAGCCAGCCGGTAACGCTTGCCGCGGTCGACTGCGGCACGAACTCCATCCGCCTCCTGATCACCCGTTTCGACCCCGCAACGAGCACGTTCGAGGAAGTCTGCCGCGAGAACATCATCGTGCGCTTGGGGCAGGGCGTGGACGAGACGGGCGCGTTTAACCCGGAGGCGATTGAGCGCACCCGCAAGGCGCTCGCCACTTACACCGAGCGCATGCTTGCCGAGGGTGTGCAGCGTGTGCGCATGGTCGCCACCTCCGCGACCCGCGACGCCTCCAACCGCGACGTCTTCTTCGACATGACCCGCGAGCTGCTCAGCCAGATCCAGACCGGCGCACAAGCTGAGGTGATCACGGGGGAGGAGGAAGCCCAGCTTTCCTTCATCGGCGCCACGATGGACCTTCCCGCAGGCGACGGCCCCTTCTGTGTCATTGACTTGGGCGGCGGCTCTACCGAGTTCGTGGTGGGCAACGGCGACACCATCGAGGGCCGCATCTCCACCCAGATGGGGTGCGTGCGCCTCACGGAGCGTTTCTTGCGCTCGGACCCGCCAGCGCCCGAGGAGCTGCGCGCGGCCCGCGACTACGCGCGCGAGCAGGTCCAGCACGCGGCAGCGGTGGTCAACATGGCGAAGGCCCGCACGGTGGTCGGCTGCGCCGGCACCTTTACGACGCTCTCCGCGCTCACCCAGCGCCTTCCCGAGTACGACCCAGCCCGCATCCACCTCTCACGCCTCTCCTTCGAGGATCTGCGTGCCACCATCGCGGAGATCCAGGCGTTGAGCGTGCAGGAACGCAAGGGCCACCCGGTGATCCACCCCGGGCGTGCCGACGTCATCCCCGCCGGCGCCGCCGTCGTCGAGGAAATATTAAAAGCCGCCGAGGATCTCACTGGTCTTGACTCGATTGTGATCAGTGAGAAAGACATCCTCGACGGCATCGTGGCCTCGTTGGCGAACTAGTCCTCGTCGGGTTCCAGGATCTGGTTGTGATCGCCCCGCTTGCCGCGTAAGTCTTTGATTTCGCGCATGCGGGGTTCCGGATCGATCTTGTTCGCGATGGCCTTACGGGTGGAGGTCACCACCTGTTTGGCCACCGGCGAGTTCACTGCCTTCTGTGTGGCGTTGACAATCTGGTGATAGCGCTTGCGACCGGCTTTCGTGCCGAACACGTACCCGGCGGCTGCTCCGACAACGAATTGAATCATGGGTGCCATAGTACATTTTTCAAAAGTGACAGTGGCGAGGGCGGGGAATTAATGGCCTACGTCTGTTATCTGCACTAGATTAAAAGGTGTTCTTGTAACTGCGAACCACATTGAGGAAGCTGTGTCTGAAGCAAAGCCCAAAGTAATGACGATTTACGGGACCCGCCCCGAAGCGATCAAGGTAGCACCTGTGGTTAAAGCCCTGGAGGCCGACGACCGCCTCGAATCTGTTGTGGTTTCAACTGGCCAGCATAAGGAAATGCTCGAACAGGTGAATAAGCGATTCGATATTCACCCAGACCATGACTTGGGTCTGATGAAGCCAGGGCAGACTCTCAACGAGCTTGTATCCCGCGCGATGCAGGGGCTCGACGCAGTCATCGAACAAGAGCAACCGGATGTCATTATTTCTCAGGGAGATACGTCTACTGCGATGACAGCCGCGTTGGCTGGGTTCCATCGAGGTGTCAAGATCGTGCACTTGGAGGCAGGCCTTCGAACTGGAAATATTTTCTCGCCATTCCCGGAGGAAGCGAACCGCAAGATTATTGGTCAGGTAGCGAGTTTGCACTTGGCGCCAACCGAGGAATCTCGTGAAAACTTGCGCCGTGAGAACTTCCGGACGAAGGACATTGTTGTTACAGGCAACACCGTCATCGATGCCTTGCTCGTTGCATCGAGCTGGGACGTCAACTTTGACGACCCTCGTCTGCAGCAACTCGCTGATACTGATCAAAAAGTTGTCTTAGTGACGACCCACCGACGTGAAAACCTGGAAGCAATGAAGGAGATCGGCGGTGCGGTGCGAGATCTGGCGTCTGAATATACGGACCATGTCTTTACACTGCCTTTGCACTTGAATCCAAAGGTGCGAAACGCTGTATTGCCGCTTGTCGAAGACCTGCCAAATGTGATCATCACAGATCCACTCCCGTACGATCAGTTCACCGCGTTGCTGAACCGTGCCTACCTGGTGCTGACCGACTCCGGCGGTGTCCAGGAGGAAGCGCCATCGCTAGGAAAGCCAGTCCTGGTTATGCGCGAGAATACGGAACGTCCTGAGGCGGTGGTCGCGGGTACCGTCAAGCTTGTGGGTACTGACCGCAAGCGCATTGTGGCCGAGGCGAAGAACTTGCTTGATCAGTCTGCTGCATATGACGCGATGGCGAACGCAGTCAACCCGTACGGTGATGGTCGCGCGGCCAAACGAGCGGTGGCCGCGATTGCCGAGATGGTTGGTGTTGGCGAACGAATTGCGGAGTTTACTCCGGAAGTTCAGGCGTAAACAGCTCATCAGCTAGTAGCGTGGACCAATCGCCCTCTAGGGCTACTGCGTATTCCAAAATTCCACGAAGCAAAAACGGAGGTGGTGGGGCGTGACCGACGCCCCAATCATCTACAATGAATGCGCGGCGTTCTGCATTTCCCTCAGTAGCTTTAGCCCAAGGGCGTGCGTGTTTCTCCAAATGAAGAGTGTCGTTGACACACTGTAAATATGCCACATGGTTAGGGAAAGTCTCCGTATACAGTGGCAGCAAGTTGGTGGTTGCGGGAATCTCTGAAATTGATGCCCCGGCCCAGCTGCTATCCAAGAACTCCTTTACTTTGTTCGCTTGATAATCACGGATATTAGTTTGAGGGTTAGCTGATATAGCTAGTGAGCCTGGAAAATGATGGGAGAAGTAAAGAGCCGCAAAGCCTCCTGCTGACGGGCCATAAAAACAAAGATTGTTCGCATGCCCGAGACCAGTTTGAATGTGCTCGATTAGTTTCACAAGCTCGTCTTGAAACGCAAAGTCAGGGGACCCAGTGAACCAGCCGATTGGGCTATCACGGCCTAGGAGCGGATCGGATACGAAAATGACGTTGGCGTCTAAGTCGTTCGTCAACTGCTGACCTACGAATAGGGGGAGCTCAGTGTCTAGGCCGGCTGCTGCGTGGAAAATAACAATAGTTGTGGTGGCACCACGATCGGATACCATCACTTCGAGCAAATGCTCCCCACACGGTATTACTTGAATTCCAGGAGTAATTGGCGAATCATAAAATTCAGCCAAGGACTCGTGAAGCACTGACGGTGTGTTATAGCGATGATAATTCCGGACAAAGACCATGCCAAGTAGTCTAATCACGACGACCGCTATGTGGCATCTGCAGTCTCCCGCCGTAGGTTGCATCGGAGGAGCGTTTTTACCTGCACCGTGATTGGGTGGCTGTATAACTAATATGCGTGGTTACATGCCGGGAGTAGTTGTACAAGGAACCAATTAGCTTTTGAGCCCAACACAGGGGAGAAAGCCGAGGGCTGGAAGCGCTCAGGGTGAGAGGGGAAATAACGTTTACAAGGGCTGCAAAGGTAAGCTGAATGTCAGAATTTTGGTTATGCCACGCGAAAGAAATTTAGTGCATTGAAAACCCTCATCTTGTCTCAGTATTGGTATCCAGAAAATGGGGTACCACAGCGACGTTGGGCGTGGTTGACAAAGATTTTGGTTCGTAATGGACATCAGGTTACCGTCATTGCGCCTCCGCCACATTATGAGAGGAAAATTACATTCAGTCACTGGAAAGATAGCCAGGGTTGGAGGTCTCACACTGCTGCGGAAATCGGACCATCGGGTGAACGCATAATTAGGTCTGGGTTTTTTCCTGCGGGTACTTCGCTTACGCAACGGATTTTTAATCAAGCTTTCGTAGCGCTTTCGATGATTGCATTGCACGTTGTGCCTGGCAAACGCGCCAGGGAACTTCGTCCAGATCTTGTGATAGGCACTGTGCCGGCGTTACCGACCTCGGTCATTGCTGCCTTGGTCGCGCGATTGCACGGGGCTCCCTACGCATTGGATTTACGGGATGCGTGGCCTGATCTTCTCAGGGAAAGCCGGAGCTGGAACGAGGGGGTTGGAAAACGGACATTACGAGAAAAACTGTTGAGTGTGGGGCCTCTTCAGCTGTTGTCGGGGGCAACGGAAAAGTCCATGAACTTGTCATTGAAGAAGGCCAGCGGCGTCATTGTTACCTCGCAAAGAGAAGCAGATCATTTATCTCGAGAATTCATGCAGCTCCCAGAGGGCCGGCGTCCAGTATTGCGAGTTATCCGGAACGTGTTTCCACCTAAGTCAGACTCTCAGAGAACTGTAGTAAGAAGCAACAGTCCTTCTCTCCGAGTCTTATATGCAGGAACATTAGGGCGTGCACAAAAACTAGAAAATGCCTTAGTTGCTGCAAGAATAGCGAGAGACGCCGGAATAGATCTGGAGCTTCGATTAATCGGAGATGGGGCTGCGTGGTATGCCCTGCATGAGAAAGCGGAGGAGCTTGGCCTGGATGTTGAGTTTCATCACCGGCTGCCTGCTGATGAGCTTCGCGAGTATTACGACTGGGCCGACACCGGGTTGGTGCACTTGACCGACTGGGAAGCTCTAGAGCGCGCGATCCCGTCGAAAACATATGAATTAATGGAACTTGGTGTGCACATCAGTGGCGTCGTGACTGGAGAGGCGCGTGATCTTATAAAAGAGCTTGGGGCTGGGCACGTGGTTGAGCCTGAAAATCCATATGAGCTTGCAAAGTTGTGGTCTGAGTTATCAAAGCATCCAGAATTGCTGTCGGTTTCCGATGCGGGGCGGAAGTGGGTACAGCGTCAACGTGATGAAGAGGTGCCGAAAAATTTGTTGGAACTTATTGCTGAGATCGAGCGAAGGAACTCTTGATGATCACTGTTCTCAGTACAGAACCCTATGATGTGGCTGAAAATGTGAAGAAAGCAGCTACGTGCGTAATCCTTCCCCGTACGGAGCAATCAGTCGTCCTGGGTGAAGATCTCGGGGATGCAGTGTTTCACAAGTCCATTGATTTCGAGGAAGTTCCACGCCGTGAGCGGATTATCTTTGTGAATGCTCCTGCGGAGGAAAGCGTCCTGCGGCCGGAAATCAAGAAGCTTGGATGTTTTGAGTATTGGGTCGATATTCAAAATGTAGCCGACCTGCTTGAGTGCTTGCGTAATGGGCAATCTCTGACAGTGTTAGGCATTAACGCACATGACAATTGGCTGAAACTTTTGATACAGCCAGGAGAGAAGAATGGAAGGCCTGCCAGTGATTTGCTTCGGGGCATCGAGTTGGCGGTCTATGCCACGCAAGGAAGAACGGATCCTGTGGCGCCGGCATCGGCTCAACCTCCACATATAGAACCTGGTTTCGGTTCGTTGCTTATTAATTTCATCACACCTTACGCGAAACCGTTTAAACAATACCTGCCTAAAAGCATGGTTGCTGCTTTGTACAAATTGTTGGAGAAGATCCGCTGATGTCACTGCCAAGGTTTAGACCAGGAATTAGTGTTATCGTTCCGACGTACCAAGGGAGAAAACGACTGCCTCGGGTTCTAGCGTCTTTACTGAATCAAACACTTGACCACACGCTCTTTGAGGTGTTGTTCGTCCTCAATGGACCCGATGACGGTAGCAGGTTGCTTATCGAAAACTTCCGTGAGCAGCATCGTACGTTAAACATCCGGGTGCTTTCGAGTACCCGATCAGGAGTCGGCGTAGCCCGAAATATTGGATTAGCGTCCGTTTTAAGAGAGTATGTGACATTTCTCGACGACGATGATGCATTTGAGCCTAGATTTTTGGAGGTTGGGCTGAAATCTGCCCGACCAAAAACATGTGCTTTGTTACCCATTATTGATGTTGTTGGCGATGAGCATTTGTGCTCGTCAAGCTTGGGACTTCGCATTATGGCTTTAAGAGGGACGTCGCAATTAATTGCCAACACACCATGGGTATTAGGATTTAACGCCTGTAAGATCATTTCAAGTGAGACCCTATTAGCATTCAGGTACCCGGAAGACCTTTATTCAGGCGAGGACGTTGTCTTTTTCGCTCAGTTACTGGCGATGCCGGACTTGTTGGTTTGTGTTCCCAACGACACTGAAGATGCTGGATACTTGAGAACTCAGCGGGAAGGGTCCGTTTCGCGACAGAATATGACTTTCGACTTCTGCGTTACCCAACGGCTGAAGGTCATTAGCAGACTCCGGTCAATTGAGATTCCTGCTGGGGTTCTATCGGCTATGAAATCTTTGGTTCGTTCGCAGTTTAGTTTTGTAGAACGATTTCTCACTGAGCATCCTAACCAGTTAGATGAGGCGATCGCGCTCGCAGTTGCGCTGAAGATAGATAATTTAGACTGGGAGGGACTGCGGCCAAACAGATCGAAGAGGCTGGTCATCTCTTATTGTTTCCCCCCGTATGCCGATGCTTCCGGAAACGCCATCGCCAAAACAATTGCGAATCAAGGTGAGCTTGTTGACGTAATACATGCGGATATGGCTCAAGTGCGCAAAAAAGATGCTTCAACCTCACTCATCGTCGAGCCTTTTGTGGATAGACGAGCTGAGATTGAGGGCACTACGTCGTTTTCTACTTGGCCGTTGATATGTGTTTTTGCGCGAAGGGCGTTGAAACAAGCAGAAGTTTGGTCGAAGACGAATAATGGCTACGAATCTCTTTATTCTCGTGCCTTGTGGTCCGCTTCACACGTTGCAGCGTGTTTGGTGAAGTTGAAGTATCCGACTATTTCGTGGGAAGCGGAGTTTTCTGATCCACTTCGGTATGGCGTTGATGGAAATTTACGAGTCGGAAAAATAACGCCGGGATTCGTTACGTATAAGTTGAAGAGGGCTATCAACCAAAGTCATTGGGCAGGACTAGCAATAACCAGCCATTTTGTTCTGACAGAACTTGCAACATTCATCCTTGCTGACCGGATAGTTTTTACTAACGAAAATCAACGAAGCGTAATGCTTTCACCGTATCCTCAGGATCTTCGGGAATTTGTCACAGCTAAATCTGTTATTCGAAATCAGATTAAGCCGTCGCGCGAACTTTTCTCGCTAGGAACCCAACAAGCACAAGTCGTCCGAGGGAAAATAAACATTGGATACTTTGGGACCTTTTACAGGAACCGTGGCATCGGCGACGTAGTACAAGTACTTGAGGCACTTGACGAGGAAATCCGCAAAAACTTTGTGCTTCACGTTTACTGTAGCGATCCAGAAAGTGTGAACCGAATACTATGGGAAACTGGGAGTGCAGTTGATGTTCGAACGTATCCGTACTTGAATTACTTGGACTTTCTTGCCAGCTCCGATCTTTTCGACGTACTTCTCGTCGTGGATGCTGATGTAAATCACGATGCGTTTGGGAAGAACCCTTTTTTACCGTCAAAATATGCTGATTACTCCGCCTCTAATGCTCCGGTGTGGGGAATCGTACAAGCAGGATCTCCATTGTCGGGAATGTCTCTGAACTTTGTGAGCTCAGTGGGCGATGCCGTCAGTATTCGAGAGGTGCTTTTTCAACTGTACAGGCAGCTGGGGTAGCCTACTTGTAGTTCTATGCTGTTTCAGTTGGTAGAAATTGGAGGGACGAGATCCCCGTGAGCGATGCAAACTCCATCGTGGTCCCGCTTGAAGGATTAAAACCGCTTAATCCTAGGCCGGGTCTATTTGAGTATGTTCAACAGCTGTGGGTCAGACGCTTCTTTATTATCGCCGAGGCACGATCTAAAGCGCTACGCTCCACCAGGGACTATCGACTCTGGAAGCTTTGGCTGATTGTTAATCCGATTTTGGGCGTCATTTTTTACGGCTTTCTGTTTGGTGTGTTATTTCGGACATCTCGTGGAGTCGAAAATTTCGTCGGTTACCTGTTTCTAGGCATGATATTTATGCAGATGATGACAGGGCTATTTTCAGCAGGTAGTGGACTCATCCGAGACTCTAGAGCCATGATCCAAGCGTTTGCGTTTCCTCGCGCCGCACTTGTTTTTTCCCAGACGCTCCGCGCGGCGATTGACAATTTGCTCCCCGCGTTAGTAGCAATTGTTTTAGCTTTTCTTACGCAATGGGGCAAGCCTCCGACTTGGACTACCCTGCTAGTGATTCCGCTATACATAATGATTCACCTATTTGGGTGCGGATTGATGTTTCTGACCGCACGAATAACGGCTGAATTACCGGATACAAAGGCTCTTGTAGGAATAACAACGCAAGCTTGGTTTTTCTTGTCTGGAGTGATGTTTTCCCTGGATCGATTCGATCATGTGTCCTTTATCCAAAGCATTATGTTTCATAATCCAGGGTATGTTTTCCTGACCGCAATTCGAAACACTACCATTTACGGGACAGTGCCTGACTTACAAGAGTGGGGAATAATGCTCGTCTGGACGCTAGGTACGTTGCTGGTAGGTTTCCTGTTTTTTTGGAGGGCGGAGCAAAAGTATGTCCGGCTTGCATAATGATGCACGGGAACCGCTGCAAGAATTGGTCGCTAATGTAGTTGTTCAAAACGTTTCAAAGCGCTATGTAATTAGTGAATCTCGTTCTGATGATGCGAAGACAGTTCGTGTTGGCAGAAATAAACACGTCGTTGATTCATTGGTTGATGCCTCCTTAGTAGCCCGAGCAGGTGAATCAATTGGAATCATCGGCGTCAACGGTTCGGGCAAATCGACTTTGTTAAAGCTGATTTCTGGTGGGGAAGTCCCCACTGAAGGCCGTATCCTGGTTCGCTCCCAACCGGTGCTGATGGGCGTTGCACCTGCATTGCAAGGAGGGCTTTCAGGAGAGTCTAATATTTATCTCGGCTGCCTTGCACTGGGAATGTCACCTTCTGAAGCGCGAGCTCAGATTCCTTTGATCGCAGAGTGGACGGAGCTAGAAGAAGCAATTGTACGACCTATGTCTACGTATTCCTCAGGCATGGCTGCGCGATTGGGTTTTGCGATCTCAACTGCAGTCAAACCAGATATACTCCTTATCGACGAAGCACTGTCTACAGGAGACGCAGCCTTCGGGGCTAAGGCTGCCAAACGAATGGAAGAGGTCCTTGATCGGGCAGGCAACCTATTCTTAGTTTCACACTCGATAGGCCAAATTGAAAAGAATTGCGAGCGGTGCATCTGGATTCACAAGGGGAGAATTATCGCTGACGGAATGACGGAAGAAGTATCACCTCAGTACCATGAGTGGGCTCGTTTGTTAGGGAAAGACAATAAGGCCCCAGCGGAGGTGTTTCTGCAGGAAGTCATTTCTCGATATGTTCAGCCAGAAATCCAACTTATAGATTCATGACAATTGTAGATTGCCTAATTGCAGCAGCCTCAAGGCCGCGTTTCAGCGTTGTCGATTCGGAGTAGTTGGTACCGAGCTTCCGCGTAAATGGTATTGCAGCGTTGTTCTTCTTCCCAGTAAAGAGGGCGACAGTACAACCCGATGGTGTTGCGTCATCTTCAATATGGGCGTCGATTCGGGATAGTTGGTACCGGGGTTCCACGTACCTGGCACCGCAGCGTTGTTTTCTTCCATAGTAAAAGATGACGCGACACCACCACAACCCGGTGGTGTCGCGTCATCTTCGGCTTGGAAGGCGCCAACTTGGGGTTAACGTCAAACAGTCCTCGGGTGTGATCGAGCCTGTTGCGCGGGGTATCTAGCAACACCGTGGTGACTACCGGGTAACGCAATGGTGGGTATCGAGTAACGCTTTGGAAGAAGATTCTTCTGACCGCGTGAAACAGGGCACGCGGCATCATTAGAGGAGTCCGATCGTGAGTGATTATCGGGCCGTGATGGACCTTGTCTTACAAGGCTGGTCATGCCTTCGAAGCATATGTGGGCACCGCGGACTCGCGGACGGTATCGGGAAATTTTGCAGGCATCGGAATACTCTCCTGACCTTGGCACTCCAAAGAAATGTCCGCGTTGCCTAATCAGCACGGTGTTACTAGGTGCCCCCGCAAGAGGGATTGCCACGTCGTCACCGAACAATCATCGGGAACGAGATTCTTGATGGTTAGGCGGACCTCAAGTCTACGGAGTGAGATACTCACTGCCGGACGGACAGAGAATATCTGTGCTGCAATGCCTACCCAGTAGCAAATTCCCGAATGCGCCTGGATTGTTGCATATCAGGAAGGAGAAAAGTCGGAATATGTGGAAGTTTGCCATTGGTCCAGTCATCCCACGCGGAATAAGGGACGAGAGCGCCGTTGGTTCCGTTTGCTGCAAATGATTCAGAGTCCCGGCTTATAGCATTTGGGGTGCATGATAGCCAATGGCTCAATAAATAGTTCTGTTCCAACCTATCCTGACTAGAGATAATCACCGCGAAGTCGGTCGAAAGCCCGTCCATATTGGGTATCGCAACTGCTTGGGGTGCAAAGTTGAGATCAGTATATGGGGGCACATCGACTTTGCGTGTCCCTACTACACAGATTTCAAACAGGTATCTTGGTAATGTCTGAGCAGCCAGGTCCTCCCACAGGTTTTCACTCGGCGTTGCGGAGGAAGCATCAATGAAAACCGTGATGGAATCGAGATTAAGTAAGTCTTCGTCATCGTGTGGAGCTGTCCAGTCTTCGAAGAACGAATCGAACCCATTTGCTTGAGAGGATTCTGTTTCCCCGACCAGTGTTCGTCTAGATATCGATTCTATTTCTACATTCACGTCTGAGCCTCGCAGCAGGATTGGCCAACGTAGGGAAGACGGAAGTTCAGGATCCCAGTAAGAAATAGTTCGAATAGAAATTGGATGTTGCTCGAGGAGTTGCCGGATCGTCTGTACAGATGTCGAGGCTATCGAATCCGCCTTTCGAGCAGTAGCAAATAGGCGCTCAGGAAGTGATCGCTCTGCTCCAAAATTGTTTAAAAATATCGTTGGTATGCCGAAGAGGCGGGCCCGATCAAATATCCTTGCAACTAATGTCACCGCAGTGGGATTCGACGCCACGGTGTGGCTTGACCATTCATGTGTATCGGCAATGTCTGAGTGCACTATTACCGCGTCTAACTCCGGTGACACTTGTGCTTCAAAGTCAGCTGGCGAAATCCTAAGAACAGCTTTTGCCACGTCGTTCAATTCCCGTTCGACCGCGGTTGGAGCGATCAATCCAATCTTTAGCTCACTGATGGGTCGCAGTAACTCGGTGGGTAAATTTGTCGTTCTAGATGACGGTGTCTTCGCGAAAATCTGCTCTATTTGATCAGCAGACCAGCAGGGTATTCCTGTGGTTGTTGGCTCGCCCCTATCAAGACAGGCGTCAAAAACCCAGAACGATTTGATGGAGTTGATTAGATGACGATTTGTTGCTATCACCAAATCAGCACGTTCGAACGCGCTCCGTACCAATTGCGTGACAAAATCAGTTGGCCGCGTCTTGCGCGAAACCGCGTCCAGTGAATTTGCCGTTTCAGCATCATCAACGAACCAGACGAACTGAATCCCCAGCACATCCGCGGCAAGTGCTGTCGGCAATGCCGTCCACCATGGGCCGACAGCCGCCAGTGCCGTCGTATTTCTATGGATCCCAGACGCAATGATGCGAGCTTTAACTGCGTGTATCCATCGGTCCAAACGGAGTTGTCCATCCTCGATGAAGGTCTCATCAGCGGGGTTGGGTTGAACTTCGAGGACTGTTGTCTCGGGATTGTATCGTCCATCCAGGCGCAAGTAATTCGGAGGGACTAGATCAATTGCCTCGCGGTCGATGCCGGAAAGCGACAGGTTTAGATCAGCTGAGTACTGAGGCTTGACTAACGTAATTTTTTCCTCAGGTTTTGAAGGGTATGCGCTGAACGGCCTGAAGTGTGTGAATCGCCTCTCATCGAGAGCAGCCAAACCACGGGTATAAAGCTCAATGTCTTTCAAGGGACCAGTGGCTGATCGAGTCGCCGGAATGTTTTCGTCCAATACAGCCAACGCAGCTTCTGAATCGTGCTCCGATAAGGCCTGTTCTACTGTCTCGAACAGACGCTCTTGCTCGGGCAAAAGATGTGTCAGAGTGCGCCTTTGGGAGGAGCGCGAAGAAAACAGCGTTTGAATCAAGCCTAGCCACTGAGCACGAACAGAGTCGTTTGAATACTTACCCGCAAACGCGATGGCGTTCTGCGACATTTCTTTGAAGCCAGTGACAGTTTTGCCGCTGAGCACAAGTTCGATTGCTTCGTCGAGGCTATCAATGTTGTGCTGAGTTCCCAGGATTTCTTCTGAACCTTCACGACGCCAAGCAATTGGTACGGCACCACTAATTGCGCCCTCCACGGCAGCCATATGGAAAGTCTCCCGAGTTGAGGGAGAGAGTATCCACCCAATTTTTGTCAGCCAGTTGCCCATGTCAGGTGAGAACTTCTCGAAAGCAATGTGCTGAAGTAGTTTAGGGTTTTCCCGTATACGCGAAAAGAATTCGCGATAAGAATCTTGGTGAGCGGACTTCTTCCACTCCCAAGCGTAATTCCAAGGTACATGCCCCTTGATATGAAGTGTGTATCTTGGATCAATTTCAATGAGCGCTTCCAACAGATCCAAGGCTCTGTCTGGCCGCTTAAGGATCGGGACAATGCCGACGATTCCGAGATGAAAACGGGCGTCAGCAACCTTGTCCCTGCGAATATCAGCTGGATTTACGCTGTTGGGTATGACGAGGACTTTGTCTGCTGGCCAATCTTTCAGTTTGAGGGCCTTTTGACGGTAAAATTCTGAAGCCACAACGATTGCTGCGCAGGCATCTACGTTGAGATCATCAATCCAGTCGGAAAGAAGTTCGTAACCGTGGAGGTGGACGATTAGTTTTTGATGGGGACGTACGTTCTGCGAATACCAAATAGCGTTCTTCGATGCGAATTCAGCGATGATAACGTCGGCCCATGCCAAATGAGGGGCGCTTTTGGCGGGTTGCGGTTTTGCGTTAGCCTCAAACAGGTCGACTCTAGTATCTAAGTCGTTTCTTTGGACAAGCGCATCGATAATGTCGCCTGCAAACTTAAAGTCAGCACCAGCAAGTAGGATCTTTATTTTCTCATTAGACGGGGGCGTCGTTCTATAATCAGGCAAGTCAAACTGCCAGTACTCTGCAAAAGAAGGCAAGTGCTGAGGGACGTCGTCTTCAAATTGCGTTGAGGATAAACCGGTTAAGTCTTCGACCATTTGGAAGTCTATCGTCAGCGGGGCTGCGCCCCTCATGCGGGCGATTGATGACGTCACAACATTCTCGAGCTTCTCTGGTGATCCAAAAATGAGCACCCGTGACTTACTTGTCACATGGGGACTTGATAGCAACGGCTCGTGGTCAAGACGCACGTTAGGCACTTTTGTAAGGCCCGTAGCGGCTAGGACTGTCGATTCTTCATCACTGGGGTTTGTTGGCCACCCACAGATCACAATTTCCGGTGGCGTCCGCTTCTCAATGTAAGAGTCTGCAAGCGCATCGAAATTGTGAAGTCGAAGGCTGTCAATACTACGTGAGAAATCGATGATAAAATTGTTGCGGTGCGGAGATTTCACCTCTTCAGACCTAGCGAGGTCAGAAAAATCTGGAACTGGAAGAAGCCGTGTTTTAGATGTCGCCGCTGGAATTCTTGAATCCAATTGCGCTCGAACAATTGGGGAAGTAGTAAGTAATAGCTTTCCACGTTCGGCGACGAGAGTGGCTTGCTTTAGTTCCGACTCGGTGAATACTTTGGGTGCCAGGGGTTGGTCATCCAAAATGCTCCAATGACGGGTCATGAGGGAACCGTTGCCGGCAACTTGACGCGATAACGTGAGGCCCTGGGTTAGGATAATGTCGTATTCGGTTTCTTTTGCGACAGCAATGACTTGCCGTGCTCGAAAACGCGGTGCCACACCCCCCTCATCGTAAGAATTTGCTTCAGAGAACTGTTGGGCAGGAATGAGATTTGCACCGCGTTCGACGAGTTTTGAATGTAGTGGGCATTCCTCTTGACTTTTCGCGAGGACATCAACTTTTGCATTTTCGCTGAGTAGCCACCGGGTGGTTGCCTCGGTCCAGAACGCATTTTCTTTGTTTGACAAATAATCTACGTCGGGAACGAAGAGTATCCGAAGGTCGTTTTTTTCGCAGTTCATTTGTTTACCTCTCGCTCCAGAGCTACGTCAACCAAAAATTTCCACAAATCAGACTGTGGCGCGTTTTCTTCCAAATCAACTTCTGGGATGTTATGAAGGTCCACAGTAGCGGTTGATTTTAACCATTTTGTATCTGTCTGGTCTGGACGTGTGGGGTTTCCTAGCCAATATACGATGGCTCCTTTTGCTCGGAGTTCGCGGCCAGCATCAAATATTTCCTGGGCCAATGGTCTGTTTCCGCCGCTGTCAGCTGAAATCCAGGGACCTTGGTCGAATGCATCTGTGTCAATTAGCAAATAACGGATGTGATGCTGTTTCGCTTGGGAGATTGTGCTGCCAGGCATAGCAACTTCAAAGGGGGTCGTTGCCGACCAGTTTGCAACCATTTTGCGAGAAGTAATGACAAGAATCGAATCCTTCGAGTCTTGAATATACTTGTCTGCAAATATCAAGTCGTGAAGCGTGATCTTGAAATTGCTCTCACGAACTGGGGGTGTTGCTGCGCGTCCTAAGTGCCGAAGCAAATCGTTTAAATTAGAAGCCGCGGAAACCATGCTTTCACTCTTCCTCGAACTTAGCAGTCAAATCAGGAAACTTACGAAGGATCATGTCCCATAATTGAGTCCGGGCAGATGCAACATCGCCAACTGGGGTTTTTATATCGGCGGGCTTACCGGACAAGATTGATCCTTCTTCGATGAACGCCCAGGTTTTTGCTGATGATCCTGCATAGTCGCTCCACTTTGACGGGAGGTATGGGTTCCTCGAATGATGATCACCAGATCGCGCATCATTTACGATCAAGTAATCTAACTTTTCTGTCGTTGCGAGGAACTTGAGGTAGGGGAGTGACGGATTAAAGGTTACGTGATCTTCAATCCCGCTCGCGCCCACGCCCTCGTACGCGCGATTTACGAGCTCATCGTAGCGTTTCTTCGAAAACCCGCGCGGCCGTTGGTTACCTTCTGATGCCGGAATATAATTTGTGAAAACGTGCAAATGGACTCGCTGTTTTAGCGCTTCCGGTAGGGTGCGCATTGCAGCCGTAACTTCTGTAATTGACCTACTGGAATAGAACTCGCCAAAGTAACCTAAATTCAAAACATCATTGTCAACTGCATACTCGGATGTTTCATGAAGGTAATATGACCTGGGCAACGTTGGGTGATTACTGACGATTGCTCGATTCTGCACGCGCTCCCTCAGACGCTGCGATGGAACCTGCTCGAGCATAGTTTTCATTTGGTTTTCGTTGGTGAAGTAGATTTCGTCTGCCTGCGTGTAGACGAGATACTCCGCCAATGAAAACACTGTCATCGAATCGTAGGCTAGTTCTGGGTATTCTTCTGAAACTAGTTGAAAGTAGAACTCGCTTAATTCATCACGCGGTACAGATCCACCGCGTGGAAGTCCTTCTACATCCAAAGAAAGTGGGTCGGAGAATTCTGCAATCCACTTAACTGAAGGGTAACGGCTTTTGAAAAGTGCTCCGGCATATATTGACGGTGCCCACATTGCGCGGGAATAGAGAAACTCGTAATTAGCCCCGTTCTCCATTTTTTGGGAGGCAAATTCTGTGGCTTTCACTGCAAACCCCCGAAATGGCCCCCAAGATGCCCAGGAAGGGGCCATTGGGAGAAAGTATCGGCTTGCCACATATGGTTCTGCGATTGCCTCGATTGTATTGTCGACTTTCTTGCGATGAAGAAATGAGCAGGCAATCACATCAACAGTAGTGCCGAAATCGCGAAGGCGCTTTGAGGCAACTGTGGCGCCAGTGTCCTGGAACGGAGAAAAATTGTAAAGCATGGCTAGTCCACGGGCGGGGGGCTGAACGGCGTTCCATGGAAAGGTTCGTTTTGATGTGGCTTGCACCCGATCGGATACGCTGATTCGTTCGTCTGGGTGTGTAACGAGGTAGTCGGCGAGCCACTCGATGACAGTGTTTCTACCTGCCAAAATTTTGTTTCGAGATTCTATGTCTCCGACCGTTTCGGATAGACAGATCGCCGCGTCGTTAATAAGCGCACACATTTCGGCCACAGAATCGGGTTGGAGAATTTCATTGGCCGAATTTGTTGTTTGAGCGTCGCTGATTGGAAGCTCAATTCCAAGCGGATTACGGATGGCCTCAAAAATTTGGTGAGTACCCTGGTTGATTAGCGGGAGGCTACTTGAAAGCCCTGCCGAGATGACCTCGACGGCGCGATCTGTGAGTGGATGCATCTTTTGGTTGTTCTTAGTTTGTGCGGGGAATGGACTTTTGAGCTTCGCTCGAAACTAGACGTAGCATGCGAGCTTCCCTGCGTAGTGCATTTATAGCGTTGTTGAGATCTTGAACGTCGGTTGTGTCAGAAAGTCTGGAAGACAGTAACTGTGTTGAATCGCTAAGCTCCGCAAGTTTCGAGTCTAGCGTTCCTCGCCTGTCATTGAATGCTGCATAAACTTCGTCAAAGTTGCCTGACTGTATAACGTGCTTAATTGCATTCAAGCTCCTACGCATTCTCAGGTGGCTAGCAAATGGCAGGATCGCGAGCGAGAGCGCGACGAAGGCCATCCCAAGGTTGAATCGACTTGTGAGAATCGTGACGCAGCCTATGAAGGCTGCTAGGGACTGGACTGAAATTAAGGCAATGTAGAGTAGCCGGTCATTCATGTTCTGGTTCTTTCATGTAATTAATGCCTGACTTCTAAGGGTATCTTAGCGGTAGATAATGGCATGGCGAATTCGCGGGGTTGATTGGTGGGACCTGACCGAAAACCTTTTGTATAGCACCCTGACGATAGTCAGGGGCTTTCGCGTGTATGGCACCGTGATAAAGTTACGACAAAGCGAAGTTGAACCAGTTTGCAAAAATGCGCCGTAGTGGAGAGGGTGGCGATCCATCTCAATTTTGTAATCCGGGGTGTTTTATCGAACTGATTTCGGCGAACCTAGTTTTAGCGTCTGCTATTTACCGGGCTGTCGTCATTGAGTTTGGTTGATGTGGTTGCGTGCAGGATGTCTTGGCAAGTTTTGGTCAGGAATTTGCGCTAAAATCAACGTACGTTGGGCGCTTCTGCCGGATTGGTAGTCAGTATATGAGAGTGGGCAGTTCGCCTTCCTCAAAGCGAAAGGGAATATAAAATGATTAAATTAATTATTTGGGACTTGGACGAAACGCTTTGGCGTGGCACCCTTGCCGAGGGGGATGACGTTCAGCTGCTTGAACAGCGAAGCCAGTTCGTGAGGCAGCTAAATCGCAATGGCATCGTGAGTTCGATTTGTTCGAAGAATGACCGGCAAGAGGCTCTGCGGAAATTAGATGAACTCGGGCTAAAGGAACAGTTTGTTTTTCCGGAGATAGCTTTTTCTGCAAAGGGGCCCCTGGTCGAGAAAATTATCAAAGACATGAACTTGAGGGCGCCAGATGTCATGTTTATCGATGACAATATCCATAATTTGGAAGAAGTGCGATCCGTTGTTCCGGACATTCAAACTATGGATGCTACATCCCCTGAATGTGATGACTATTTGGCTCAGCTAGTGGCCGAATCTGAAGGTGGAAAGTCGCGCCTTGAAAAGTATCGGATAATGGAAAGGAAACGTGAGGACCGTGCTCTGATAGATGGGCCAAATGAAGAATTTTTACGGCAGTCAGGAATTAGAATGACTGTCGTAAGGACGCATGAGAACTTGCCCTTCGCTTCGAGAATTGAAGAGCTAATTAATCGAACTAACCAATTAAATTATTTGAAATCAAGGGTCCAACCGGGGTTAATGGCACCTTTCATTGTTGACCTCGCTAAAAATCTAACTTACTCACTTTTTGTGTGGGACAAATATGGCAATTATGGTCTAGTAGGCTTCGCATTTGTTCGGGCTAACACAAAAGCACTCCAGCATTTCACCTTTTCTTGCCGAATTATGAACATGGGAGTGGAGGAATCTTTCGCGTACTATTTAAGTCATGATCCGCTGGGCCCCCATGTACCTGAAGAGAATCTTCCTGTTCAGCCTAATCTTCCAGAATGGGTAACTTTTGTTCCTTCAGAAGCTGGTGAGGCTAAAGCAGCTATAGAACAGGCGGATATATCTGAATTTAGGGGCGACTCTAGGCTGAGGATCATGGCGAACTGCCAATCCGGGGCGATTGCTCATTACATGCACAACAGTCAGCCGGTAGTGATAGATAACTGGCCTCACGCATTCCGGCTTTGTGATTGGGTTTCCTCCCGCGATATGAAAGGGCCCTGGAAGCCATTAATGGTTTATGGTGCATTTGTCGATTACCATGAAGCGGTCTGGGAGGGGGAAGAAGGGGTGATCAAATATCGGTCAGCCGTAAGTGAATTTCTTACTGAATTGGACCAGGCTGGTTCTGACCTGATCGTATTACTGCCAGCGGACGTTTCGCGAAACTCTGCGGATACGGTATTCGACTACCGAAGGCTCAACGACACATGGCGGGACGAAGCATCCAGGCGGTGGAATGTTGTTGTAATGAACCTTGAAGAATACTCAACGGGCATTGGGGCGGATCCACGACATTTTAATAGAGACGCGATAGTCAGCATTGCAAAAGGTTTGGCAAAAACTGCTGATGCGAGTGTCCAGCGTAGAGGGGAGTATCAGTCAGGAGAGTGAAATCGGGTGCTGATCGGTTTAAACTGTGCCGTGGGTTAAGACTAGATCAAACGGCCCAACCCCTGAAAAGTAGACACCATGGGGTGGTCAAATAATGGGTTCAAGTCTAGCGTATCGCTATGCGGCACGAGATTCGTACTCGCAAGGAGCCAAATACCTGCACCAAGCATGGCGCCGACTTGTGTTGTAACGCACGCACCACCCAAAGACTTCGCGGCGACATATCAACTGGTTTGCAAAGACTTTGTTGTCCTTGAGCACTTCTCGCTTCAACGTCGCGTTAAACGACTCCGCCAACGAATTATCAGCACTCGTGCCAACCGCACCCATCGACTGGGTTACCTGCAAGCGGCGACACGTCGCCTGAAACTGCGACGAGGTATATACGCTGCCGTGATCTGAGTGAAAAATCGCCCCGGCAAGATTTTCACGACTACGACGGGCATGCTCGAGTGCTTCTTCTACCAGCTCAGCGGGCATGTGATCGGCAATCGCGAAGCCTGCAAGTCGTGTGGAGTAACAGTCGATTACCGTTGCTAAATACATATTTGTCCCACCGGTAACCGGAGGTAGGTAATGTTGCCGACAAGGACCGTATTGGCTGCTGGTGCGGTGAAGTTGGGTTTGACTAAGGCGGCAAACACGTTCCGGTTGCGGGCTGATCGCGTGGTGGTGACTTTGCGTTTTTTCGTGTAGCCACGCAGGCGCAACATGCGCATAATCCGGGCGATACGCTTGTGGTTTACCGGATCATTATCGGGGTATTTGTCACTGTAGTTTAGCTCAGCGGCGATGCGTTTCGCAGGTTGCGTCCCTTAGTGTGGTGTAACGCTTGCTGATGGTGGCCCTTGAAAATAGTGAGGCGGCCATCGTCAGTAACCTTTCGACTCAACTACCACATCTCACCGAAAGGCACGTAACGATGACCGCTGCTCCGCATTCTATCGACCCTGCAACCTATCTGGATGATTTGCTGGCCCAAGCGTCGCCGGATTTGATGCGGCAGATGCTGCAAGGGTTTATCAACCAGATCCTCTCTGCCCAGGCTGATACTGTGCGCGGGGCGGAATACGGTGTTGCTTCCACCGAGCGGGTCAATCACCGCAGCGGGTACCGCCACCGCGACCTCGACACCCGTGTCGGTACAATCGATGTGGCGGTGCCGAAGCTGCGCCACGGCGCGTTCTTCTCGGACTGGCTGCTCGAGCGACGCTCACGTGCTGAACGCGCACTATCGACCGTGATCGCGACCTGCTACCTCAAAGGGGTGTCCACCCGCCGAATGAACGATCTGGTGGCAACGCTTGGGATTTCCAACATGTCGAAATCGCAAGTCTCGCGGATGTTGGAAGAACTCGACGAGATGGTCGCAGATTTCAAAACCGCCCCCTGGATCCCGGCGGGTACGCCTACCTGTCGTGCGACGCGTTGACAATCAAAGTGCGTGAAGGCGGCCGGGTGGTCAAATGCTCCGTACTGCTTGCCACCGGGGTCAACGCCGACGGCTACCGCGAAATGCTCGGCATGCATGTCGCCACCGCGGAATCCAACGCATCGTGGAAAGGCTTCTTCCAAGACTTAAAAGCCCGCGGACTTCGCGGTGTCTTCCTTATCACCAGTGATGCTCACGAAGGCATCCAGCACGCCATATCTGAAGTGCTGCCCGATGCGTCGTGGCAGCGCTGTCGCACCCACTTCGTGAAAAACCTCTACGAAAAGGTCCCGAAAACACAGCAGCCGATGGTCTCTGCGATGTTCCAGACCACCTTCCAGTAACCCGACGCCTCATCTACTTGGGGACAAGCCCGGGAAGTCGTCGACTTGTTGGAGCCGAAATTCCCGCAGGTTGCGGCGTATTTGGAGGAGTCGCTCGATGACGTGTTGGCGTTTACCGCAGCGCCGAAACCAGTCTGGACGAAGGTGTGGTCCAACAACCCCACCGAACGGTTAAACCGGGAGATCCGCCGGCGCACCGATGTTGTGGGCATCTTCCCGAACCGGGAATCGATCATTCGGATTGTCGGAGCGGTCCTTGCCGAACAGCACGATGACTGGATCCAGCAAAAACGCTACATGTCACTATCCGCACTCCAACAGACCAAACACCTCATGCACCGAAAAGGAGACGACCAAGGTGACTAGCACGAGCTGACCGCCTAAACAAACCCCCAACTTCCAACTTCATACCGAGCCGAAAGCTAGACGGCTACACCACTCCACGGGACTTGACCCGGGCGGGGTTCCTGTAAGACGGCCAATGGCGATGCTATCACCTAAAGAACAGGAACCCCTTGCGCTGGTGCTATCCCCACAGCCCTTTCGTGTCAATGACATTCTTACCGGCCAAGCTAGCTGACGGTACCGACTTGAAATCATCGTGATCAACTAGAAGGACTACGATATCAGCCATTCTTAGTGCCTCGGTCAGTTCGGCGTGAACTGCGTTTGAGTTTAATCCCAGGGAAGCTGGAAGCTCATTTACGTTGGGTTCGACAACGAGGAACTTGTTATCAGGGAATTTGGCTACTGTTTTTTCAGCGATAGCAAGCGCAGGGGACTCGCGCAGGTCATCGATATTCGGCTTGAACGACAGCCCAAGGAGAGCCACAGTCGCGGTTGGGTTCGCGTTGATTGCGGAATTGATCTTGTCTAGCACCCAATCCGGCTTAGAGTCGTTTACTTCGCGAGCTGTGCGGATCAGGTTGGAAAGGTTTGGCGAAGCGGCGACGATAAACCAGGGGTCGACGGCAATGCAATGTCCACCCACTCCAGGGCCTGGCTGCAAAATGTTCACGCGTGGGTGATGATTTGCCAGTTCGATGAGCTCCCACACATCGATACCGAAATCATCGCAGATCATCGAGAGCTCGTTTGCGAATGCAATATTAACGTCGCGGAACGAGTTCTCTGTGAGCTTTGCAAGTTCAGCTGTGCGGTCGTTGGTCTTGAGTAGTTCGCCCTTGCAGAAGCTTTCGTATACAGCCGCTGCGCGTTCCGCTGCGGCAGGAGACATACCACCAATAATCCGGTCGTTCGTGCGCAGTTCTTCCATGGCTTTGCCGGGCAAGATGCGCTCTGGGCAGTGGGCGAAGAAGACTACAGGCTTCGAGGAATCCGAGTCATCGCCATCTGCACGAAGATCCGGGCGGAGTTCAAGAATCCGAGCGGCCATCTTTTCGGTTGTCGTTGGTGGGGAAGTGGACTCGAGGATAACCAGTTCGTCACCCTCGAGCTTTGGTGCGATAGCTTCAGCGGCTGAATAAATGAAGCGCATGTCGACGCTGTGGTCGTCGTTGAATGGGGTCGGAACCGCGATGACGTAGTTCTTCGCGTGAGGCATCTGGGTGGTGGCCTTGAAGTTGCCGGACTCAAGCGCGTTCTTGAGCTCTTCCTCCAGTCCTGGCTCGACAATGGTGACGTGGCCTGCGTTGACTGCGTCCACCTTTTCCTGGACAACATCAACGCCCAGTACCTTCAAGCCGGATTCCGCCATTACCACGGCGGTTGGTAGGCCAATGTATCCAAGGCCAACAAATGCGACATCTGCGTCCATTTTCATTGCCACTTTCTGATAGGTAGTAGTTTAGGTCCAGCCGAGACATTGCGACCTACGGCATATTGTTTGAATTGTACTAAAGTGGTCCAAGTCAGTGTGATTGGGCCCCCGTAGATTGGTCGGTTATAATGCACCGAGTTCCAATTGGTTGGAACAACTGGGGCTATAGCTCAGTCGGTTAGAGCCGCGGACTCATAATCCGCTGGTCGCGGGTTCGAGCCCCGCTGGCCCCACAAGAACTTAGAAACTGGTAAGCGCCGAGAAGTGTGCGCGCCGGATTACACAAACCCCTGCTTGCGAATAACCGCGATGCGTTTGCGGAACGCTGCGGTGAGCGCAGGGACATGATGGTCGTGGAAGTCGAAAACGGTGGCGGCGCCTGCAGAACCGCGGGTGACGCGGCCGATCTGCTGGATAACGTTGCCTTTGAATGCGACAGGGGCTGCGAGGACGAGGGCATCGAGAACTGGGAGGTCCACCCCTTCGCCTGCGATCTGCGTCATGGCAATAAGGATGAACTGGGGCGTGCTGTCGAGGGCCTTTCGGGTAGCTTTGCGGTCCTTGGGAGACTGTGCGCCGTGGAGCGCAAACACCGGCACGGGGAGGTCGGGATAATTATGGGTGAGAAGCCGTTCGAGGGCACTGATGTGCTCGCGGCGCTTAACTAACACGAGGACATTGCTTCCATCGGTGGTGGCACGGGCGATGGTCTCGGCGATGAGTGCGTTACGGGCGCTATCGGCGGCGAGAGCATTGTCGAGGTCGGGCCAGTACAGGTGGGGTTCGTCGTAGGTGAACTCCGTGGTCTGCACAACGTAGTGCTTGGGACCTGCGTGCTCGAGTTCCATCGTGTGGCGGATAGGGCCGCAGATCAGAGGAAGGAGGGCGTCGAGGCCGTCGGAGCGGTACGGAGTCGCGGTAAGGCCGTTGACGAATCGGACATTGAGGTCTGCAAGGACACGGGTGAGGCCGGCGGCGCCGACGCGATGGCATTCGTCGATGATGATGTAGCCGTAGTCGGCGAGGAAGTCGGTGCGCGAGTCGGCTCGGCTGATGGACTGGGCGGTGACAATGTCGATGTCTCCGCTGAGTTTCTTGGAGTTGCCGCCGTATTGGCCGATGGTGGGGGCGTCGAGAAACATGGTGAGTGCTTCGCGCCACTGCGTGGCGAGCTCTACGTTGGGAACGATGATTGTGGTTGGTACTTGGCGGTGTGCGATCAGCGCGCAGGCCATCACAGTTTTGCCAGCACCCGGTGGTGCGACGAGTATACCCGTGGGGTGCTTTCGCATGGCTGCGACGGCTTTGCACTGCCGGGGGCGCAGCTCGCCGGTGAAGTCGGTTTGCATTGTGCGTGGCTTTGGAGTTTTGCCGCGGCGTGTCACGGTGTAACCGGCAGTTTTGAGGATTGTGATGGCTTGATCAAGCGTGCCACGATCCAGGGCGAGGGTGTTGTCGTGTTCGTCAAAGCGGATGATGAGGCGAGGCGTTTGGAAGGTGGACAGGCGTTGGGCCTGGCGGATGTAGAACTGTGGGTTGGGGATCGCTCCGAGGTGGCGAAGCGCGGTGGCCGTGGTGCCGTCGACGCCCTCGAGTGAGATGTGCACTCGGGAATCGTGTGTGACGAGTACTTTGCCGGTTCGTTTGAGCGCTTTGAGCTCGGCCTTGCTTGGCGGCTGGGGGAGTTGGGTCTCCGGATCTGGTCGTAGGCGCGCAGCGATTTTCTTGAGTTGAGACTTAGACGCTTTGGCAGTGGAGGCGAGCGTGGCGAATTGATCGTCGGTGGGTACGAAGGAGGCGTCGACAAAAATGGTGCGGTGCTCGGCACGATGTTGGCCCGCGAGTGGGAGCGCGATGAGATTGCCGAAGCCGCGGCGTTTGCCGGGCAGCGTGTCTTGCGAGGGGAAGAAGCGATCGAAGCTGGTGAAAAACTGTTTCGGACTGGCCTTGGCGAGCAGACCGGTTCCTACAACGCGTGCGAGAGCAGCCGGGACGGGCTCGCTGAAGAAGAGCCACACGTGAGCACCCGTGCCGGAACGAGAGATTTCGATGAGTGGGTCGAGGCCGTACTCACGGCAGGTTTCGGCATACAGGCGGGCTGCGGTGCGGAAGTCGGCGTCGTCGAAATCGCAAGCGAGGAGGAAGCAGGTGTCGCCCTTGCATAGCGGGTAGAGCCCAACGTGGAGGTTGTTGTCGCGGCGGAGGTGCTGCTCGAGGACCTGCGGAGTGAGTGGCTTCAGGTTTGGGTTGTTGCGGTCGTAGCGGCCGCAAGATGCGGGTGACCAGCCCTTCTTCTCGCCGTTATGCCATGCGGTGGCGTACACGTCCTCGCGACCGCGGAAGTAGTCGGCGAACAGTCGCAGCTTTGCGTCGGGGGAGGAAGCGTTGGTGACTGTGGTGAGGTCTTCGGGTGCTGGTGCTTGTGATGCTTGCTGTGGTTGCGGTGGCGTTGTGGGTTTGGGCGGGGACTGCTCAGCTCCGGTTTCGGTGAGGAATGCCTCGAAATCATCGGTGCCAAGGAGCTTCGCGAGCGCGCGCTCCAGGAGCTGCACGCGGGCCTCGAGGTCGTCTGCGTTTAGCATGGGCGGACTCCGGTTTTAGGGAGGGGATCGATGGGGTCAGTGTAGCTGGGGCGGGGCGAGTAGGACGCCATTGACCATGAGTGAGTCGGCCTGAGTGCCCGCATCTCGCGGTTGATGTTGGTGATAGCTCGCTTAAACTCCCGCTTATCCTCCACACCAAACTTCAAACCAAAAGAGGGGACAGCCATGAGGTGCGTTTCCCCCTCTTGGTTTATGTAGCTTGTAGGCTACACTTGGGTGTGTGCAGATTATTTCCAGTTGAGCTGAAAGACAAACATGCTCAACGGCGCATTTTGTACGCGGTAGCTCGATGCGAAGCGCACGGAAGAAAGATTGGAGACATCAAACCCGTTGGCGAGAAGGTGAGGGAGATGAGATTTCATTTCGGGCCAGGCTACCGGGTGTACTACACCCAGCTAGGCGCAGTAACGGTTTTCCTACTGGCCGGAGGAGATAAATCCAGCCAGGCTAAAGATATTCGAACCGCTCAACAGCTCGCACAACAGGTAAGGGAGGAACAGTCGTGAAGGAAGTAACGTTTTCAGCGTTCGACGCAAGCAAATATCTCGATAGCCAAGAAGCAATGAACGATTACCTGGCTATCGCCCTCGAAGACGGTGATACGAAAACCGTACAGGTGGTGTTGCGTGACATTGCCAGGGCACACGGCATGAGCCAGCTCGCTAAAGAGACTCAACTCAACCGTGAATCCCTCTACAAGTCACTGTCAAAAGACGGTAACCCGTCCTTTGCGGCTATCACGAAAATCATGAAAGCCCTAGGGCTCAAAATAACTCTCGCTACACAAAATGCCTAGATACCTGCTGGAAACGCATCACCATGGATTGGTGGCTATACATGCACACGCAGGACGCTTCAAATCGACATTCGGTGAGGAATGCTTCGAAATCATCGGTGCTAAGGGGCTTCGCGAGCGCACGCTCCAGGAGCTGTACGCGGGCCTTGAGGTTGTTTGCGTTTGACATGGTCGGCTCCGGTTGTCCAGGGGGATCGATGAGGTCAGCGTAACTGGGGTGGGCGAGTGGGGCGACGGTATGCTGATTTGCGGCGCGGAGGGAGGCGTTCAAGATGCAACTGGAGCTACGTCGCACGAATGATGCTGAGCTTGTGGAGCGGAAGCGCAAACTGATGGCTCGGCTTGGGGAGGAGTTGGGAGAG
Source organism: Corynebacterium sp. NML120713 (assembly GCF_001875735.1). Lineage (NCBI taxonomy): Bacteria > Bacillati > Actinomycetota > Actinomycetes > Mycobacteriales > Corynebacteriaceae > Corynebacterium > Corynebacterium sp. NML120713. The sequence goes on along the minus strand of NZ_MLCR01000015.1, from coordinate 24,413 downwards.
CACCGGCTCACTCCGGGGCGGCTACGATTTCTTGCAGATTCGGGTTCCTTCACGTTGCAGGAGCGCGCTATTTACGATGAGTTTTGCCGCGTGAAAGCGCTGTTGCAGGAGGGGTAAGGCGCGCCGGGGACAAGTGGCCTTCGCTCATATATCTGGAAGTGGAAGCCATCCCCATGAACGAATTGGTAACCAGGCTTCGCAATTGAAGTTCCCTACATCGGGCAGAGTCCCCAGTTAGGCACTGAGTCGACGGTTAAGGCTCTCGGCATGCTCTCCCACTCGGCGGCTACTAATGAGCATCACGTTGAGATCATGGCAAAAGTCCCTGAACAGTTCGTAATTCTTTCGCTGGGCAGTTGTAACCGGGTCCAGGGCGACCGCAGTGACCGAAAGGTGGTCCTTGCCAATCTCAAGTGAGGAGTCGTTGTACTTAAGCTTGCCTCCTTCCTGGCGCAGCTTATCGATCTTCAGCGTCCACGCATCGATGTGGGACCGTGTTTTAGCAGGGTTATCTACTTGGAAATTAAATGCCTGATTCAGTTCCAATACGGTGTCTTCTCGCACGACGGCGAGGTTGAGGTCGAGCTCGCGCCTGGCAACGGAGACATCGGCATCCGGTACTGTGGCTTTTTCGAGTTCCGGGAATGAGCGGTACACAGTGCGGATTTCCCTCTTCAACTGGCGTACTCCCGGCTTGACATCGCTTTGCGCTTGGCCGCCAATCAAAGTGTCAAAAAGCAATTGGGTTGCGTCGGAAATGTTTGCTGCATCCATGCTTTTGACCTGGTCAACCCGGATTATGTTCATCCAATGGCTACTGACAAAGGTTAAGTAGCCACGAAGTGAATAGCGATCCCCAAGATAGAGAGGTTCTGTAGGAGCAGAAAGCTGCTCTAGTTCGTTCTTAAAATTTTGCAGCGCATGTTTGATCGCGTCTCGATTATCAGAATCAGTGAGCGCTCGGTGGGCATCCTTGAACCGGAACCGCGATTGTCCCGTGCGTGGATCGAGCACGATTACACCCACGCCGATGGTGGTGATCCCCATTGGCTGGGGGACTGCCCGAACGGTCCAGTAGTCGAATCGCATGTCAGATTCCTTGCTTGTCTCGGTAGCGCTTTAATATATCGCGGGTGGTGTCTTTTCGCGACAAGGCATAATTCATGAGCGCGTTCGCTTGGCTTTCGGAGATATCCCACTCGGGTGGTAGAGCATCCCAAAGCACATCACACAGTGTTTTATCGAGCCTATCAAGAGCGTCTATCGCTTTATCCCAAGACCGTGTCGGAATTTTCTCCCGCAGCATTGGAATACGAGGCACTCCGGTTGGTGAATCAATAGGGGAGAACTCCCAGGGATAGGGCGCCGAGTCGAACCAGAGGCCATGGTCTATTGACCACAATGCGTAGTCATCAGCACTGTCAACGAGTATTTGTAGATCTTCTTGTGCGTTACAGAGTACCCACATGGCAATCAGCTTTGGAATCTGGTTCGGATTGGAGTCATCTGTAACGTGAGGAATTACTTCGAAATCCTGCTGCAGGGTCCCGCTATGTAATGCCTCTGAGCCGAACAATGGGGTTCCGGAGAGCCGGTATCGCTGCAGCCCAGCCCCAACCATACTGTTGCGCAGCCCCTCGGGAACATAGATAATGTTCCATGGGCGAACTCGCGCACCGAGTCTATCTCCGATGATGCTTGCCGCTACTTCATTGACTACGGCTTCTCTACCGTGATCGCTTTCGAGTCGTTTACACCAATACATCTTGCCGTCACTGGCACGGCCAAGGAACGGTTTTGTTCCTGTCCCCCAAGCGACCTCCCCGATAATCGCGAGTTCGATTCGCTCACGCTGTCGTCGATGGGCTTCAAGAGAAACTATGTTTTCGGCCGACATAAGTCACTCCGCTCACTGCAATTTGTCTTAATCGAATTGTCGTCTTACTGCGCTCCATCCTAACGGTTCAGAATGTTTGAGTGGAGCGGTTGCGTTCGCCAATCTCAAAGGGAAATCGCCGACAACAATTGCACGCCAGACGCATCGGATTCGTCCTGTCGTCTAGCTGGAAAACGAGCGACAAATGGGAGGGGGAGAGAATTCCGTTCTCCACTACTCGCAAGCGATGCCGTCGCCGTCGCGATCGAGCTTCCTACTGTAGCCTGGTTGTCCCTCATAGATCGGTGCGACCCCAGCTGCGCGTGCTTCGGAGCAGTTGGCGTAGTAAACACGGGCTGGTGCTGGGGCAGGCGCAGCTGGCACTGGTTGTTCAATTACGGGCGCGGGTGCGGGAGCTTGTGCAGGTTCTTCGGCTGGGATGTCGGCGAATTTGGCGATGCTTGCCGTGGTCTCCTCGGTTGTAACACTGCTCGGGGAAGAGCTGCTGTGAGTGGAGCTGGTCGTCGACGTGCGTGTTGTGGTGGTTACTGCTGAGGTGGATTCACTCGCGGCAGAAGTAGTTGTCGGTGCAGTACTAGTTGGCGTGGGCTCCGTATCTGGAGCGGACTCAAGTTCAGGGGAGAGGTTGCCACCAGCGATAAACAAAACGAGCGCAGCAAGCCAAACAAAAGGCCACCTGCGATTCACCGGGGTGAATTGGGGTGCGGCGCCCATGCTGTTGAGCACCAACGCATCACGTTCCGGATCGAGGAGCTTGCGCAGCTGCTCATGATTCGTGGCGGCTTCTTGTGACTTTTTGAAGTGCTTCTTGTCCTGGGCTTCACACCACATCCACCACGCGCCAGGCACAATGAATGCGGCGGCAAACAGGACACCGCCAATGCCGCCTGAGAACAACATGATCGCGCCAACAGCTAAAGCGATCCAAGCGAGGATTGTTTTCATCTTTGAAGAGGACTGGGTGTGCATGGTTGACCTCTCGATACAAGACACGGGGATACCATCAGAGTAAGCGAATGGCCCGAGGATGCGGAAACCTCGGGCCATTCGCTTTGCTCCTCCAACTGGGCTCGAACCAGTGACCCTTCGATTAACAGTCGAATGCTCTGCCAACTGAGCTATGGAGGAATACGCACTTGGTGCGAAAGACACTCTAGCGCATGATAGGGAACAAGGGAAATCTGCGGTTGGCCCAGTCTGGGAACTGGCGTAAAGGTGGGTGAATGGGCGTCGAAAAGCGGGCAGAGGCTGTAGCGTGGGGCCATGGCTACGACATATCGAGTACAAAATCCGGCGACGAATGAGATCGTCGCAACGTTTGAGCAGACCACCGACCAAGAGCTGCAGGAGACCCTCCAGCGCGCCGACGCTGCGTACAAGACATGGAGTGCCCTCAGCTACGAGGAACGCGCCGCATACCTGCGCAAAGTTGCCCAGCTTTTCGACGAGCGCCGCGACACCCTCGTGAACATCATCGCCGAGGAGATGGGTAAGGCCATCAACCAAGGCGACGGGGAAGTCAGCGAATGTGTGGAAATCTGCAACTACTACGCAGACCACGGCGCTGAGTTCGGCGCGGACGAACCGCTGCCGCACGACGGCGGGGACATCGTGATCCGCAAAGTGCCACTTGGCGTGATCGTCGGCGTGATGCCGTGGAACTTCCCGTACTACCAAGTCGCGCGCTTCGCGGCGCCGACGCTGATGGCGGGCAACACCATCATCCTCAAGCACGCGTCCATCTGCCCGCGCTCCGCGGAAGCGATCCAGCAAATCTTTGACGACGCCGGCGTGCCCGAAGGCGTCTTCAATTACCGCCGCATTAGCCACAGCCAGATCGAAGACCTGCTCGCGGATCCACGGGTCCAAGGCGTATCACTCACCGGTTCCGAGGGCGCAGGCAAGGCCGTTGCGAAGGCGGCAGGCGCCAACCTGAAGAAGGCCCTGCTGGAACTCGGTGGTACCGACGCCTACATCGTCCTGGACACGGACGATATTGATCGTGAAGTGCGCACCGCTATGAAGAAGCGCATGAGCAACGTCGGCCAGGCGTGCACCTCCAACAAACGCATCATCGTCATGGACGACATCTACGACGAATTCGTTTCAAAGATGGTTGACGCCGTGTCGGCACTTCGCCAGGGCGACCCGTTCTCCCCGGAGCGCGGCTGCTACTACCCGCTGTCCTCCCGCGACGCCGCCGAGACGCTGCGCGACCAAGTCGCCGCAGCGGTCGAGGCCGGCGCCACCCTGCACTGCGGTGGCGAGCTGACAGGGGAGGGCGCTTACTTCACCCCGGCCGTTATCACCGATATCCCGGTCGGTTCCGACTCCTACTACGAAGAGTTCTTCGGCCCGGTCGTGGAGATCTACAAGGTGTCCTCCGACGAGGAAGCCGTGGAACTGGCCAACAACTCCCGCTACGGACTCGGCGGTGCGGTGTTCTCCACCGACGAGGAGCGCGCCAAGAAGGTGGCCAACCAGGTTGTCACCGGCATGATCCACGTCAACATCCCGCAAGCCCGCGGTGCAGGCCTGCCGTTCGGTGGCGTGAAGAACTCCGGCTTCGGCCGGGAGCTCGGGCCGCTCGGGATGGACGAGTTTGTAAACAAGCAGCGCTACTTCGTGGCGAAGTAGCGCTGGGGGACGGGGTCTCGCGGGAATAGTCGGGATTTTGTGAACAGAATTGCGTCTGCTGCAGGCGGGGCTAACCTCGCTTCAGCGGGCGCACTTCCAGGTTGACGCCGACGGGGCCAGCCACGGACTCGATCTCCACGGTGCGCGGCCCCTCACCGAGGAAGTCGAGGGAGGAGAGCGTCTCCGTGGCGTCCGCGGTGAACAGCTCAATGGAGCCACGGTCCAGGTAGATGTCCAGGGCATCGCCGGGGACCCACGGCATGGATCGGTAGCCGCTGCCGGCACCGTTGCCTCGCGCGAGCACCAAATGGATGCGCTCGGCAAGGGTGTCGAACACGATGTGGGCGCAGCGGGCGTCGTCACGAATGAGGTGGAGGACCACCTGCTCGCAGGTGTTTGTCTGCAGCGGGACGAGCTGCTCCAGGTCGGGGGTGACGCGCAGCCATGCCTCCTCGAGCGGGGCAAGGGTGGTTGTTTCGCCTGCTTGGAGGGTGGCGTCGTGCGTCTCGGCGGGGCCGAAGAGCTCGGTGATTTCGGGGGCGGGCGCGCAGTGGAGCGTGAGGGCGTCGCTAAGCGAGAGCTCCCGGGGGAGGCTGAGCTGGCCCGACCAGCCGTCCTCGCGCGAGGCGAGCGGGTGAGCGAACTCGCCCATCCAGCCGAACGCCAGGCGCCGGTTGTTGGGGGCGGCGAAGGACTGGGTGGCGTAGAAGTGGTGGCCCCAGTCGAGAAGCCGGAAGTCGGTTTCGGGCACGAACTGCGCGCCGGGCTCCCACGAGCCCACAACGTAGCCGACGTTGTGGCCGTTGCGCAGGCTGTACCCAGAGCGGATCGGGGTGCGCACCATCGGGCCGTAGATGAGCACCCACTTGCCGTCAAGGAAGAAGAAATCAGGGCACTCTACCATGAAGACGTTCGGGTCTGGGGCAATGAAGAGGGAGCCGGCCTCGGACCAGTTGTAAAGGTCCTCGGAAGTGTACAGCAGCACGTGGCCGCGACCGTCCACCTCTGCGCCAATGGTCATGTACCAGCGGCCATCGTGGGAGAACACTTTCGGGTCGCGCGCATCCGCCTTGACGGGCGGGACCACGGCGCCGTGCTTCTCAAAGTGGACGCCGTCGGTAGAGGTGGCCAGCATCTGGGTCTGGAACTTGCCGTCCTTATCATCGACGCCGTTGGCCCAGCGGTTGCCCGTATAGAACGCATACAGCGTGCCGTCGTGGACTACGGCTGAACCGGACCAGATGCCGTCGGCGTCGTCGGAGCCGGGCTCGCCCGGGGCTAGCGCGATAGGCTCTTCGCGCCACTCGAGCAGGTCCGCGGAGGAAGCGTGGCCCCAGTGCATCGGGCCCCACGCCGGGCTGTACGGGTGATGCTGGTAGAAAGCGTGGAACCGGCCGTCGAAAAAGCAGAGGCCATTCGGGTCATTGATCCAGCCGCCAGGGGCTGCGACGTGGAACGCGGGGTACCAGCGGTCGTTGGTGTGACGGAGGGGTTGCATGATGAAACCTTTCGAGAAACGTTGCGGGCTAGCGAGTCGGGATTTCCTCGGGGTTGACCACGGCTTCATCGTCGCGCTTGAGCGCGAAGACCGCAATGAGGCCAGCGACGAAGACCACGCCGGAGATGACGAAGAACGTTGGCTGGTAACCAATCTGGTCACGGAGAGAGCCCAGCGGGGTCGACAGAATCACGTTGCCGAGCTGCGAAGAAAGCTGGAATGCCACCAGGTACAGGGTCGCGGAGAGTGCCTTGTTGAAGTGGATAGCGAAGTACTTGAAGATAGCCAGGATGCACAGCGGAACCTCAAACGCGTGCAGCATCTTCGCAATACTGATCAACACCGGGCCTCCGAACGCCGCGCACAGGAAAATACGCACAAACATCACACCGATCCCCAGCAGCAACGTATTGCGGGCGCCCACCTTGCGCATCAACAGCGGGATGAGGCCCATCATGATCGCCTCGAGGAAGACCTGCACCGAGTTCAACGTGCCGTACGCACGCTGGCCGACCTCCGGCGAACTAAACAAAGACGTGTAGAAGTCCGGGAACATCTGCTGGTCAAACACGGTGTAGAACGTCCAGGACAGCAACACAATCACGATGACCTTCCACACATGGCTGTCCTTGAGCAGGCCGAGCATCTCGGAGACCGGCGGGGTCTTCGCCGTGACCTCCTCAATCGAGGCCTCCTGCGCCGTGCCCTTCGGGTGCCAGAACAGCTGGGTGCACAGCAGCAGCGCGCCGAGCGCGGAACCGATCCAGAAGTTCAGCATCGGGTTAATGGTGAAGAAGATACCCGCAAGCAACGCGACGATCGCGTAGGCAAACGAACCCCACATGCGGGCCTGGCCGTACTCGAAGCCAGTGCGGTTTGCCATCCTCTCCACGAACGCCTCCAGCAGCCCGGCGCCAGCCACAAACCCGGCCGAGAGCACCACGCTACCCAGGATTGCGCCGACGATGAAGTGATCACGCAGCAACGGGTGGTAAATGAACTGCGTGAACGGCCCGATGAGGGTTGCGCTCGCGCCGATGAAAATGGTCAGCGGGCGCTTCAGGTCCAGCTTGTCCTGGAGCACGCCGTACACCAGCATCAGCGCCATCGTGATCGCGCCCTGGATGGCGTACACGGTACCTACCTGCGCGCCGTTGAGCTGCAGACCGCCAGCCTCAGACGTGAGCCAGATCTGGTAGAAGGACCACCAGATTCCCCACGCTGCGAAGAACAGGAAAATCGTGGCGGAACCGAAGCGGTACGCGGGGTTTGAAAACTGCGATCGAAGCATCTCCATCGCCGAATGTCCTTTCTGTGAGGCCCGGGGGTAGCCGGGCACGACAATGGCTTCGCAGGGATATGTGCAGGTGCGCGTGCTGCGCTTCTCGTTCTTGGTCCTTGCAGCGACCCTGCTTAAACCTTTAAGCACATAGTATGTCGGGGGTGTGCGAAAGGTGGGGAAGTCGCTAAAACGATTTAGCGAGCTTGGGAAACGCTCCCACGCTCAACCACTTTCAGGGGGAGCAAGGTGGGATTCTCGGTACCGGGCTGTTCGCCGGACAGAAGGCCAACCAGCATGCGCGCCGCCCGCGCACCCATCTCCTGATACGGCAGCCGGAACGTCGTCAACCCCGGCCGCACCAACGCCGCCAAATCCTCATCATCAAAGGACAACACCGAAATTGTCGACGCCACATCCAACCCCGCGTCCTGCATCGCCTGATACACGCCCAACGCCAAACGATCGTTCGCGGCCAGAACCGCGGTGGGGTAGTTTGCTGGGTCGTCGTCAAGAATTTCCGACATCCGTGCATACCCCGACGCCGGCTCCCACACCGACGCGTAGCCCTCCACGTGCAGACGGATCCCGTGATGCGCCAGGGCGGCGTCGATACCGCGCATGCGCTCGCTGATGCTGAACGAGGGGGTTTCTTCGTCTGGGAACCTGCCGATCAACGCAATCGAACGGTGCCCCCGCGCCACCAAATAGTCAATCGCGTCCCGGCCCGCCGCATAGTCATCTGGCAAAATCGCAGGAAGATCGCCAGCCTGACCGTTGCAGATCACGAGGGGCAAGCTCGTCTTCGGCAGATCCAGCTCACGCGACGCCATCAACCCGACCACAACGCCATCCACGTTCCGCGACTCCAACGTACGCAACGCCGGAGCAAACCGATCCGAACGGTGGCCGGTCTCCGCCATCATGACCGCGTGGCCAAGCCGCTCGGCCTCATCCACAATCCCTGTAATCATCGGGGAGGCGAAACGCGTAGTAGTGACCTCGTCAGAGAGGAAACCAATCGTGTGCGTACGTCCAGTCTTGAGCGCCCGTGCCAAGGTGTTTGGGCGGTAGCCCAGTTCGCGCGCGGCCTCTCGGACCTTCCACGCCGTCTCCTCGGGGATGCGTGAACCGGGCTTGCCGTTGAGCGCGAGGCTCACCGTGGCCGTGGAGACGCCGAGATGCTTCGCGATATCCGCGAGCGTGACACGATGCGAACTTCTGGACATTTGAAGCAGTATAGCCGGGGTGGGTCGGGCTTGATGGGGGTGGTAGGTGCCTTCGTGGGAATAGTCGGGAATTTGTGAACAGAATTGCGTCTGCTGTCGGCGCGACTACTCGCAGGCGACACCGTCACCGTCACGGTCGAGCTTCGAGCGGTAGCCAGGCTCGTGGCTGTAAATCGGAGTGACTCCGGCTCGGCGAGCTTCTGCGCAGGACTTGTAGGAGCCATTAGCAGGCAGTTTGCCGCTGCGCGAAGGCGCGGGTGCCTGCTTCGGGGCCGGAGCTGGAGCCGGAGCCGGGGCAGGCTTTGGGGCAGGCTTCGGTGCCGGCGCGGGTTTTGGTGCTGGTTTTGGAGCGGGAGCTGGGTTCGGGGCAGGCTTCTTTGCCGGTGGTCCAGGGATAATGCCTGGCAGTGGATTCGGAATGATGCGCTGCTGGACCGCCCAGAACGTAGCACCAGCGCCGATGCCCAGAACCGCGAGGATGCTTGTGACTGCGATGGCGGCGATGGCGCCGTCGGAAAGCCCCTCTGAAGGGGTCTCCGGCTTGGAGGTCGTGGTGGTTGCCGGGGCAGGGCTTTCAGGAGTGGCGTGTGCTGGTGCTGCGACGCCGAGCGTGAGCGAGCAGGCGAGGGCTGCTGCGATAGTTGTTTTTCTCATGTGTAAATCATGTCATGAATATTGGAAAAGCCTGAAATGACATGTTGTAAGAGAGTGGTTGGCAATCCCTAATCCCTCACTCGTCGCCGTGGAGGCATGAAGCCTGTGGGCTTTTGTAAAAACTCTTTACATGTCTTTTCGCTAATTCGCTGTCTTGCAAGCTTTCCCCTGAGCCAGTCGATGGCGGCTTCACCTCGTTTTAGTCGTTCTTCGTTTTCACCAAGCTCTGGTCCACCGCACGAGATCGAGCCATCCCTGTCAGTGATGGGGTGTGCGAACAACCTGGAGCTCGGGGAGTGATTTCAGGCAGATGGAGAAAGTGAAGCGGTTTGTGTATGAAACATCTCATAAAACTCTTGAATCGGTGGACATTATTGGTTATAATCAAGGCAACGCTGGCGATAAGTCCTCCAGGGGAGGACTTCTTACCCCGATAGGTGAGATAGCCAGCTTCTCTATGTTCTATGGTCGCCCCCATGGAAGGAACAAACTCGCAAGCGTCGGTTTAATGCACGGCTCAAACCATGTGCATTTCTTACCTTCTAAATGCCGCTGTACAGCCCAAAGGCCGTAATCAGCTACTTGTAATCCCCACGCTGAGGGCGCGGTCCACACACATAGCGTGATATTTCGCTGTATCTGACTGCACACTTCTTCTACTGCTTGTCGCGCAGCTTCTCTGATTCCTTTGGTACCGAACTCTGCCACAATGACGAACAGCTCGTCTTGAGGCTCGGAAACTTGGAGGGCGATTTCTTTGAGGTGTAAGTACCAGGCTGTCTTGTAGAGACCCATTGGTCCAGCGTCTTTGATGTGCGGGTATGCGTTTGACTTGTACAGGAAGGTTGTATCGAAGCGGGGCGCTTGCTTTTGGATGAGGCTGAACATTTCGTTTCGCGTTCTAGCAGAGTCGTCGACGGCGTGGAATCCGCGGGTGAGCTTTATTCCTTCTTTGGAGCGACTAGCGCGTAGGTGGAGCCCTTGTAGGAGGTCGTCTCCGTGTGTGTCGTGCTGGAATGCGGCGGTTCCGAAGCCGAAGTAGGTTGATGCTCCGCCACCTTGTGGGTTCGGTGTCCCGTCGTAGTCAAGGTTTCCGGTTTCGTCGGCGTAGAGGTAGATGCGTTTATTCATGGTTTCCATTCAGAGAGGCTTTAGGGACATTTTGTGTGTATAAATCTATCCGGCTTACCGGGATGACCTCGCCCAACATCACGATATGGTTTTCAAGACAGTCCCATTCGACCGTTTTGAGAAAACATTCATCGTCGCGTTTCAGCGCGAACACCGCGATCACACCAGCGAGGAAAGCCACGCCGGAGATGACGAAGAACGTTGGCTGGTAACCAATCTGGTCACGGAGCGAGCCCAGCGGGGTGGACAGGATCACGTTGCCGAGCTGCGAAGACAGCTGGAATGCCACCAGGTACAGGGTCGCGGAGAGTGCCTTGTTGAAGTGGATAGCGAAGTACTTGAAGATAGCCAGGATGCACAGCGGAACCTCAAACGCGTGCAGCATCTTCGCGATACTAATCAACACCGGGCCGGTAAACGCCGCGCAGAGGAAAATGCGGACGAACATCACGCCGATACCCAAAAGCAGCGTAGTGCGGGCGCCCAGTCTTCAAACCCGCGCCAAGGTGTTTGGACGTTAGCCCAGCTCGCGGGCCGCCTCCCGGACCCTCCGCACTGTCTCTTCCGGAATGCGCGAACCGGGTTTGCCGTTTAGTGCGAGGCTTACCGTGGCAGTGGAGACGCCGAGATGCTTCGCGATATCCGCGAGCGTGACACGATGCGAACTTCTGGACATTTGAAGCAGTATAGCCGGGGTGGGGTGGTCTTGGTTGGGATGGGCGTGGTGGGATGCGGTGAGGTCGGAGTACTCGTCGAAAACTGACTCGGGATTTTGTGAACAGAATTGCGTCTGCTGTGAGATGGGGTGCTCGCTCCAGCCAGCGAACCCGTCGGTGGCACCGACGGGTCCAGGCACAGTGGTGTAACTGGCGGGGCGTGCGTTCACACACTATCTTTAGACGCATGGGGGTTATGGAAGGCGCGATCCTCCAAATTAGTTTAAGGATCGCATATTTCATCTTTTTAGGTATATTTGCTGCTGCCGTGATGATCGATGGTTGGGACTTCACCGCAACAAATGCAATCATTGCCGCGACACCTATCTTTGCGTCGATAGTTGCGTTGCGTGGAGTAATTCGAACGCTTGAAGTTGCCAACGTTCAAGAATGGTGGCACAGAACCGAGTGGATCGTCGATAGGCTGATTGGCGCTCGGAATCATCATGAGATTCGAACCATGTCCGAGATTCTAGTGGCGCATTTGAAGTCAAACATCCCTAACGAGGAAGAGCGCAAACTAATCAACAACATAATGAACTCGGCATTGAAGTCTTTGCGAGTAGACTGAAAATCTATATTTCGGCTCGAGTTAAAAGGAAATTAGCATGCACACTATGGGACTTTTTCGCCGCAAGCGCGTGCTTCCGTACGCGAATGATGAGCGCACTGTTTTCCAGGACACCGATGACGCGAAAACAAGGTTGGCACGCCTTGCGCTGCTGACGAGTGCCAAGGGGGAGGTCGATCCTCTAGTGATAGAGATTCTTGGACCGGCAAAAAGCGGGAATTCATAACTTGGGGGCTTAAGGGACATTTTGTGTGTATAAATCTATCTGGTTTCCCGGGATGACCTCGGCCAACAACCAGATATGGTTTTCAAAACAGTTCCATTCGCCCGTTTTGAGAAATCAACACCGAATGACGTCTGGTGTGTGGTCTGGAGTCTGCGGGTAGCGCAGGGACCCGCGGCATCGAGGGCTCTAGGGGACTAGAACCAGCCGCCTGTGCGTTGGGCGGTCGCATATAGCCAGGGGGACGCGCAAAGCCCTTGACGTGCACAATTCTGGTCGCATCGAGGCGCTCGGGTGTTCCGGTCGACGGGAGTAGGTCAACGGGAAGAGGTCGACGGACCGAAAGAATTCGAAACCGGCATTGATCATCAGTGGAACCCCAGCTTAGGCGTGAGAAGAGGGTGGGCCGGACGGAGATAAACACACAAAATGTCCCTTAAGCCAACTTGGGAGCGTGCCCGTTCGCTCCGGTCGGGGGCCGAAAGAGATCGACGGGATCAGCGTGGTCAAGACCGCAGCAACCAGAAACGCAAAAACCCGAGGTGATCGCCTCGGGTTGTGGTTGCTCCTCCAACTGGGCTCGAACCAGTGACCCTTCGATTAACAGTCGAATGCTCTGCCAACTGAGCTATGGAGGAATACGTGCTTAAAAGCAACGAGCAATACTTTAACCCGGATGTTGGGATTTGAAAAATCGCCAGTTCAGGGCATGTTTCGTGGACATGAACAGTGGGCGGTTGTAGGGTGGTCGCTATGAAACACTCACTGCTTGCACTCACTGTAGCTTCGGCTGTGTCCGTGACGGCCGTCCAGGCGCCTGTCGCGTGGTCGGAGGAGACGCAGCAGGCCGCGCCGGACAAGGCCAACAGCTCCGGCAGCTCCGACGGCGAGGAACTGAGCCCGGCTGCAATTGCGGGGATCACGCTTGGTGTCCTGGCCGCTGTTGGTGCGGGAGCTGCGTTCGCCGTGTCGCAGGGGCTGATCCCGAACGTGGACCCGAAGGTGGTTGCTGGGCTGACGGGGTTGTCCTCGACGGTGCCGGGGTTGGCGGCGTTGGGCTTCGGAGGGGCGTCGATAAATAAGTGCTCTCCGCAGGCCTTTGATGCGGCGATGCCGGGCTGGCCAGGCGTGACGGGGACGACCGTGATGTACTGCGAGGGTCAGTGGGCCGTGGCGGGGCAGAAGCAGTCGGACTGGATTGTGCCGTTTGAACGCAAGGGGGATCGCTGGGTGGCGCTGCTGCCGGATGGGACGTCGAAGCGCGGGCTGAACTCCGCGTGCTACAACGGTGACGCGCTGCGAGGCCGCGGTGCGCCACAGCAGTTTGTTGACAAGATCCGGGTCTGTGCCCCCGATGAGATCGGGCGGTAACGTGTCGCTGTAGTCTTGCAGCGTGGAAAAAAGAGGATTTCGAGTAGGCGCGCTGGTGCTTACTGCGCTGGTGATTGCGTTGGTCACCGCGTTTGCGGTGTTGAAGTTTGTGGTCCCGAACGGCCTGCAGGTCGGTCGGGAGGAGATCAGTGAGGCGGCGATAGGGGCGTCGTTTAGGCAGGTGGGGGAGCTCTCGGTTGAGGAGTATGCGTACTCGAACGTGGGCAACTACGACAACAAGGGGCTTGAGCTTGCAGGCGTGAAGGTGCCGCTGACCGGGCGCAACTTCTTGCTGAGCTACAGCGGGACTGTCAAGGCGGGCATCGCGGACGTCGAGGCGATCGGCGTCAACATTGACGACGCCGCCCAGACCATCACGGTGCGAGTCCCAGAGGTGAGCGTGACCTCCTCGGAGATCGACGATACGAGCGTGCAGGTGTACAAGCAGTCGATGAACCCGCTCAACCAGGTCAAGGTGGAGGACGTCACCGGCTTCCTCGCCGAGGAGAAGACGCGTGCGGCGGACCGCGCGGTCAAGGAGGGGCTGCTGGATCGTGCGCACACGCGCGTGGAAGAACTCATGACATCGCACGCGGAGGCGCTCAAGCAGGGCACTGCGATGCAGGACTACGAAGTGCGCGTCGAGTGGGTGCGCAAGTAGCTATCATGTGGGCATGATTTTAGAAGAGCACCTTGCATCCTGGCCGGTGAAACACTGCGCGGCGGCGCTCGTCGGTAAGTGTGAAGAAACCTACGGGGACCAGCACCGTGTGTTTGAACTGGCGAGCGTGACCAAGCTGCTCGCCGCGTACGGGGTGCTGCTGGCGGTGGAGGAAGGCGCCTTCGAGCTGGACACCCCGTGCGGGCCGGAGGGATCGATGGTGCGGCACCTGCTGTCGCACGCCAGCGGTGTCGGGTTTGATAGCAGGCGCCTACAAAAGCCAGTCGGGGAGCGGCGGATTTACTCGTCCGCTGGCTACGAAATTCTTGCGGACTTCGTGGAGGAAACCACCGGCATCGCGTTTCCGGAGTACCTGCGCGAGGGGGTCTTTGCGCCGCTCGGGATGGAAACGGCGGTGCTGGAGGGCTCCGCGGGCCACGGGGCGCGCGCGAGCGTCGCAGACTTGAGCAAGTTCGCCGCGGAACTGCTGCAGCCCACACTGCTGCACCCGGACACCGTCGCGGGGGCGTTCCGCAACCAGTTCGGGGACTTGCGTGGGGTAGTGCCCGGCTACGGGATGCAAAAGCCATGCCCGTGGGGCCTCGGATTTGAGATTAAGGGGGAGAAGTCCCCCCATTGGACGGGGGACACCATGCCGGCCGACACGGTGGGGCATTTCGGTATGGCGGGGACCTATCTGTGGGTTGCGCAGGGCCAAGCCATGGTCGCGCTTACTGACGAGCAGTTCGGCGAGTGGGCGAAGCCCTTGTGGCAGGAAACGAACACTGCCATCTGGAACGCCCTGCTTTAGACTCGGGGGCATGCACGATACACACATGCCACCCCCGGAAGCAGGCCACCGCCTTCCGCCCGGCCAGGTTTGGCCCCTCATGCTTGCCCTGTTAACCGCCGTTTTCGCGTTCCAGCTGAACGCGTCCATGCTGGCGCCCGCGCTGGCGACGATGGAGCGCGAACTCGACGCCACCACCTCCCAGATCGGGTTGACGCAGACCGCGTTCTTTACCGCTGCGGCACTGTTTTCCCTGTTTATGCCGCGGTGGGGAGATTTAATTGGGCGTCGAAAAGTGCTGGTGGGCATGATGGTGGTCACCGCGATTGGCTCGGTGGTTGCGGCGCTGGCGGCGAATGTCACCATGCTGTTCATCGGGCGCGTCATTCAGGGCGTGTCGGGGCCGACGGTCGCGCTGACGTCCGTGATGCTGCGCCAGGAGGTGCGCGAAGAGAAGCAGTTCGCACTGTTGATTGGCATCTTGACCTCGATTAACGGTGGTATCGCGGGTATCGACGCCATCATGGGCGGCTGGCTCACAGCTGCCTTCGGCTTCCGCTCCCTGTTCTGGGTGATCGGCGTCTTTGCTGTCGTGGCGGTGTTCGCCGTGCACTTTGGTGTGCGTGAGACGAAGTCCGACGCCGGCTACGCCATGGACTGGAAGGGCGTGGTCCCGCTGGTCGTGGCCGTCGGCGCGATCCTGACCGCGCTGAACGAGGCCGGTGCGTTGGCAGCCGCGAACTGGTTCATGGTCATTGTCCTGTTCGCGGTCGGCGCGGTGGCGCTGGTGGTGTTCTGGCGCATCGAGTCCTCCACGGAGCACCCGCTGGTTGCCCCGCACCTGCTCAAGGAGCGGCGCACGTGGGCGCTCTTGACGACGACCACCCTGACCATGACCGGCATTTTCGCCGTGATGAACGGCCTGGTCCCGAACCTTGCCCAGGACGAAACGTTTGGTCCGGGGATGTCGGCGGGCGTGGTGTCCTGGTGGACGTTGACCCCGTACGCGCTGGCTGGTCTGGTGTTTGGTCCGATCGCCGGGTTCTGTGCCGGGCGGGTGGGCTACAAGCTCATGCTGCAGATCGGTATCGCCGGCGCGTTCCTGTCGGTGGTCTTCGGCACCTTCGTGGTGTCTAACCCGACGAAGGGCCTGCTGCTGGCGCTGTCGGTTGCCGCTGGTGTGACCTACGCGGGTATCGCGAACATCATGCTCGGGTCGCTGCACGTGGTGCTGGCGCCGAAGACGAACCAGGGCTACCTGCCGGGCCTGAACGCGGGCGCGTTTAACCTGGGCGCCGGGATCTCCTTCACCGTGATCTTCGCGGTGGTGGCCACGTTCGCCGACCAGAACGGCGGCTACCGCGCCGGCATGATCGCGGGCGCAGTCCTGCTCATCGGCGCGTTCTGTACGTCCTTCCTCATCCCGCGCCCCGAATCGCTTCCGGACACGATCGCCGCAGAAGACGCGGCACGAAAGAAGGTGCAGTAAATGACAACCAAGATCATCCTCGACTGCGACCCAGGCCACGACGACGCCGTGGCCATCCTGCTCGCAGCCGGAAACCCAAACATTGAACTCCTAGGCGTGACCACCGTCGGTGGCAACCACACGCTGGAGAAGGTCACGCGTAACGCGGCGCAGGTGCTGACCGTCGCAAAGCTCACGGACGTTCCGCTGTACGCGGGTGCGACCCGGCCGATCCTGCGCGAGGTGGAAACCGCCGAGGGCATCCATGGCGACACCGGCATGGAAATCCACGGCTTCGAGCTTCCCGAGCCGGCGCTGTCGGTGCAGGAGAAGCACGGTGTGCAGTTCATCATCGACACGATCATGAGCGAGCCCGCCGGGACCGTCACCCTGGTACCAACCGGCCCGTTGACTAACATCGCGCTTGCAGCCCGGCTCGAGCCGCGCATCGTCGAGCGCGTCAAAGAAGTCGTGCTGATGGGCGGAGCCTACGGCGCTGGGAACTGGACTGCGAGCGCAGAGTTCAACATCATCGTCGACCCGGAAGCCGCCCATATCGTCTTCAACGAGCAGTGGCCCGTCGTCATGGTCGGCCTGGACCTGACGCATCAGGCGCTGGCAACCAAAGAGGTCGAGGAGCAGTTCGCTGCGCTGGGCACGAATGTTGGCGACTTCGTCGTGGGGCTCTTCGGTGCGTTCCGGAAGAATTACCAGGACGCCCAGGGGTTCGACGACCCGCCAGTCCACGACCCGTGCTGCGTCGCCTACCTCATCGACCCAACTGTGGTGGAGACGGTCAAGGTACCGGTGGACGTCGAGACGCAGGGCCTGCTCACCACCGGGCGCACCGTGGCGGACTTCCGTAGCCCCGCGCCCGCCGACTGCCACACCTCCGTGGCCACGAAGCTCGACGCCGAGCGGTTCTGGGCCATGGTGCTCGACGCCGTCAGGGCGCTGGGGTAGCAGCCAGGTAGCTCCTGACCCTCAAGTAGAGCTTCAGTAAACAGGGGGATCAACCAGTTGTTGAGGGTTGCCCGGTGTGGCTCGTGTCATGCAAAGTGATGCGAGAGGCCGTTGGGGAAGACGAACCTCGTCTCGCACGAAGATGTGCTCGCCTAGTCAGCGGGCGCGGAACCGACTAGTCACCGGGCGCGTGCGCCGCACTGTCACACACAGAAGGGTCCCCACAATGACAACAACACTCGTTGCCCCGCGTACGTGGCGCTCTGTCTGCGCCGCGCCGACGACCTCCGTCATGAGCATCCAGGACATGCCCGCCGCAGCGCGCATGCACGTCGAGGAACTCCTGCTCCTGCTCCCGGACGCGCCCGTCAACCCCGAAGCGCTCTGGGACGACGCCTGGTTCACCCGCTGGCGCCGGGACAGTACTGGCACCTACCAGTGCCGCGAAACCTTCCGCGCGACCCCGGACGTCACGCGCAGCTTCGCGGACGCGCTCGCGGCGCTAGCCGCCGAATACGGCTTCAGCGCCAGCGTCGAAGCGGCAGGATAGGGCTAGCTGTACGCGCCGTCGCCGAAAGGATCGGTGATGACGTCCACAAGCTGGGCAACGGAATCGATCACCTTCGTTGGCCGGTACGGGTAGCGGGCGATCTCGGCGTCATCCGAAATTCCCGTGCGCACCAGCAGTGTGCGCATGCCGGCCTCCAGGCCGGACTTCACGTCCGTATCCATCCGGTCACCAATCATGACCGTGTGCTCCGAGTGCGCGCCGATATTGTTCAGCGCCGAGCGCATCATCACCGGATTCGGCTTGCCCACGTAGTACGGCTCCATCCCAGTCACCGACGTAATCATCGCAGCCACCGCGCCCGTCGCCGGGAGAATGCCGTTCGGGCCGGGGCCCGTCAGATCCGGGTTAGTACCGATGAACCGCGCACCCTTCAGAATCAGATTGCAGGCCGTCGTGATCGCCTCAAAGGAATAGGTGCGCGTCTCGCCCAGCACCACGAAGTCGGGATCCTGGTCGGTCAGGATCCACCCGGCCTCGTGCAGGGCGGTGGTCATCCCGGCCTCACCAATCACGTACGCTGAGCCCTCGCCGACCTGCTGCGACAGGAATGTCGCCGTGGCAGTCGCGGACGTCCAAATCCGCTCTGGCTCAATCTGCAAGCCCATCCGGACCAGCTTCGCCGAGAGGTCTCGCGGGGTTTGCATCGAGTTGTTCGTCAGCACCATAAACGGAATCGATTCGTCATGCAGGCGCTGAATGAAGGCGTCCGCGCCAGGAATCATCTGCCCTTCCTTGTGCAGCACGCCGTCCATGTCGGTGAGATAGGAAATAGTCACGCTACGCTCCTTTGTAGTCCTCGTGCCCTTCAATGTAGGCGCACAGCTCACCCAGCGTCGAGTGCCGCCGGTAGGTCTCCTCATCAATCGGCACGCCCAGCTCTTGCTCGATGCGCACCGCAAGCTCAATACGATCTAACGACGCCACCCCGGCGCCATCCAGCGTGGTCTCCCGATCCAGCGCTTCAGTGTCCTCGCCGGTCACGCGCTCAATGAGGCGCGTGAGCTGAGCGAACGCGGAGGCATCCTCGGTGTTCGCGGTCGGGTCGGAGGGGGCGTCGTCAAGCTTGAGGGCGCTTAAATCTAAGCGTTGTGAGAGTTCCATACCCACATAATAAGGTGGAAGCATGCTGCAAACAGTTGCCTACCTCCGATCGCTGACGCCGAAAGCGCGCCGACAGCTCGTGGAAACCCGCGAACTGCTGCACACCGGCGACGGCGAATACGGGCTCAAGCCCGACCGTGAGGGCGTCCTTGAAGCCGACGCCGGGGGAGAGCGCGTCAACATCCACTGGTACGAACTCGGCCCCGAGGACCCGGATGCCGTCACCGTCGTCTACGTTCACGGCTTCAACATCGCCGCCGAGGAATTCTTCCTGCAAACCGAAGCCGTTGCAGGCCACGGGGTGCGTCAACTGCTGCTTGACCTGCGCGGGCACGGGCAGACCGGCAAAGTCGACCCTGAGCTTTTAACTATCGACGCCGCCGCCGACGACGTCGCCGCCGTCATGCGCGAACGCAACGTGCGCGGCCCCGCCATCGTGGTCGGGCACTCACTCGGCGGCCCGATTTCGCTTTCGATGATGCGGCGCTACCACCACGAATTCAACCTCGCGGGCTCGGTGCAGATCTCCAGCGCGGTCGAACCCTTCACCGTCCAAGGCCTGCCGCAGATCCTGGCCGGGCCGATCGGGCGCTTCATCGAAGGCGTCGTCGCCGTGACCCCGCACTTCGCGGAAGGCGTGCGGCAAGTCGTCACCGACATGCTCACCCCGATCCTCGCACTGGGGTTCTACTTCCGGCCGATGAGCTACCAGCTGGTGCAGTTCCACGCCGCCATGATCCGCGAAACCCCGCTGGAAACCTACGCGGGCTACTTCGAGGACCTGCTGCACCACTCGGAACTCGACGCCGGCGAGGTGCTTGGCACCATCCCCGGCTACATCCTCGTCGGCGACCACGACGCCGTCACCCCGGTGTCCCAGAGCGCGAAACTCCACGAGATCTGGCCGCGCGCCTACATGCAGGTGCTGCCTGAAAGCGGCCACATGCCGCCTCTCGACGCCCCTGGCGCCGTCAGCACCGCCATCAACCGACTCATCCAACGCATTACCGAAGACGTGAAGTAACTCATGAATTACAAATTGCTCGCCGCCACCACCGCCGCAACCTGCGCCATCGCGTGCGCCCCGCTGGCAGTGGCCGCTGACGTGACGGACGCCGACCGCTACCAGCCGAGCTTCCACACCGAGCCCCGCTACGTACCGCTGGTCCCAGGTCAGCTCTACACGGAGAGCACACGTTTCACCCCGACCGGGGCGCCGGAGGGGACAACGTTCTGGGTCGCCGGTGGGGGAGAAACGCAAGGGGTGCCCATCGTTGCCACGATCGAAAACGACACGACCCTCGTCGTGCGCCTCCAGTTCTTCAACTGCGACCAAGTCGAAGCCGGGCAGCTCTACGCACCGAGTTGTACCACCGTCCAACGCGGCGAAAACACCCGCAAACTCGACATCGGTGTGAAATACCCAGACGGGACCACGGAGTACATCAGCGTGCCGGTCTCGCTCGTTGCCGACCAGCGCCTGATCTACGAACCCGTCTACGAACCAGTCGAGGTCGCCCACGGCACATCGTTCACAGCGACGCCGTTCAACCTTCGCGATCGCGTCGAGCTCCCAACCGACGCGAAGTTCGAGCTCATCGATCCACCAGCCGGGTGGGACCTCTCCATCGACCCCGTCACCGGCACCGTCAGCGGCACCGCCTCCGACGCCGCCCGCACCCCCTCGACCGTCGCAGTCCGAGCCACCTTCGAAGACGGCACCACCCGCACCGCGTTCCTCCGGATCAGCCACGACGGCCCCAACCCGCCAGAGCCGACGCAACCGCAAACACCCCCAGCGGACTCGACCGGCTCCTCGGGTTCGAGGGCGCTCGTCATCACGCTAGGGGTGCTCTCTACGCTCGCGGTGGTCGGGGCGCTGTTCGCAGCGTTGGCGCCGAACATTCCGGCGCTCGCCCCGTACCTCCCGCGCTAGCCCTTAGGCTTCGGTTGGGTCGTCGATCTTCAGGTCCTTCGCAGCCTGCGCGGCAACATCCATCTCGATCTTGCCCTCGTTCGCCAGACCCATCAGCGCTGCCACCACCATCGACTCGGCGTCAATGTTGAAGTAGCGGCGTGCCGACTCACGCGTATCCGAGAAACCGAACCCATCCGCGCCAAGCACCAAGTACTGGCCCGGCACGTACGGGCGGATCTGCTCCTGCAGGTCCGTGGCGAAGTCGGACGTCGCAACGTACGGGCCCTCCGTCTGCTTCAGCTGACGGGTCACGAACGCCTCGCCGACATCCTCGCCCGGGTGCAGCAGCTGCTCGTTGGCCACACGCGCACCGTCGCGCGCACACTCCACCCAGGACGTCACCGAGTACACCGAGGCGCCCACGTTGTAGTCCTCCTGCAGGATCTTCTGCGCGCGAAGCGCCTGCTGCATACCAATACCGGACGCCAGCAGTGACACGTTGTGCTCGTGCTTCTCGCCCTCGTCGAACAGGTAGATGCCCTTGTGCAGGCCCTCAACGTCGAGGTTCTCCGGGCGCGCCGGCTGGTGCGTCGGCTCGTTGTAGACGGTGATGTAGTACATCACGTCCTCGCCGTGGCCGTCGCCGTACATGCGCTCGATGCCCTTGGAAATCAGGTACGGCATCTCGTACGCAAAGGCAGGATCGTAGGTGACCACCGCCGGATTTGTCGACGCCAAAATCGGCGAATGACCATCCATATGCTGCAAGCCCTCACCAAACAGGGTGGTGCGGCCAGCAGTCGCGCCGATGATGAAACCGCGCGCCATCTGGTCGCCAGCGGCCCAGAAGTTGTCGCCCGTGCGCTGGAAACCGAACATCGAGTAGAAGATGTACATCGGGATCATCGGCTCGCCGTGCGTCGCATAGGACGTACCGGCCGCGATGAAGGACGCCGAGGAACCGTCCTCGTTGATGCCCTCGTGCAGGAGCTGGCCGTCCGCCGCCTCACGGTAAGACAGCTGCAGGTCGTGGTCCACTGGGACGTAGTTCTGGCCCTGCGGGTTGTAAATCTTCAGGGTAGGGAACCAGGAGTCCAGGCCGAATGTGCGCGCCTCATCCGGAATGATCGGCACCACTCGCTTCCCGATCTCCTTATCACGCATCAACGCCTTAAACGTACGCACCAGCGCCATCGTCGTGGCAACTTCCTGCTTACCCGAGTCCTTGAACATAGCCTTGTAGGCCTTCTCGAAGTCCTGCTGCTGCTCCAGCGGTGTGAACTTCACACGACGCTCCGGCAGGTACCCGCCGAGCTCCTCGCGGCGCTCCTTCAAATACTTGATCTCCGGCGCGTCCTCGCCCGGGTGGTAGTACGGCGGCAGGTACGGATCCTTCTCCAGCTCCTCGTCGCTAATTGGCACGCCCTGCTTGTCGCGGAAGCGCTTCAGGTCCTCCAGCGTGAGGTTCTTCATCTGGTGCGTCGCGTTACGACCCTCAAAGTTGTGGCCCAGGCCGTAACCCTTAATCGTGTGCGCCAAAATGACCGTCGGCTTGCCCTTGGTCTCCAGCGCACGCTTGTACGCCGCATAGATCTTGCGGTAGTCGTGGCCGCCGCGGCGCAGCGCCCAGATCTCCTCATCCGACATGTCCTCGACCAGCTTCAGCGTCCGCTCGTCGCGGCCGAAGAAGTGCTCGCGCACAAACGCGCCATCATTGGCCTTAAACGTCTGGTAATCACCATCCGGAGTGGTATTCATGACGTGGACCAGCGCACCGTCCTTGTCCTTCTCCAGCAGCTCATCCCACTCGCGGCCCCACACAACCTTGATCACATTCCAGCCAGCGCCAATGAAGAAGGCCTCCAGCTCCTGGATGATCTGGCCGTTGCCGCGGACGGGGCCGTCGAGACGCTGCAAGTTGCAGTTGACCACGAAGGTCAAGTTATCCAGGCCGTACAGCGACGCCATGTGCAGTAGACCGCGCGACTCCGGCTCGTCCATCTCGCCGTCGCCGAGGAACGCCCACACGTGCTGCTGATCCGTGTCCTTAATACCGCGATCCTGCAAGTACTTGTTAAAGCGAGCCTGGTAAATGGCGTTCATTGGGCCCAAGCCCATCGACACCGTCGGGAACTCCCAGAAGTCCTTCATACCGTGTGGGTGCGGGTACGACGGCAGACCACCCTGCGGACGCGAATGCTCCTGACGGAAACCATCCAGATCATCCTCAGTCAGACGACCCTCCAGGAACGCACGCGCGTACATGCCCGGGGAAGCATGACCCTGGTAGAAAATCTGGTCGCCGCCCTGCTCAGCGTCCTTGCCGTGGAAGAAGTGATTAAAACCAACCTCATACAACGCCGCCGCCGACGCATACGAGGAAATATGGCCGCCAACCTTCACACCCGGACGCTGCGCGCGGTGCACCATGATCGCCGCGTTCCAACGCATCCAACGGCGGTAGCGCTTCTCAATCTGCTCATCACCAGGGAACTCCGGCTCCATCTTCGTCGGAATCGTATTCACGAAATCCGTCGACGACAACGCAGGCAAATCCACCCGCTTCGCCGACGCCCGCTCCAACAGGCGCAGCATCAAAAATCGAGCACGCTCCGGCGTGGACTGGTCCAGAATCCCATCAAACGAGTCAATCCATTCTTGGGTCTCTTCCGGGTCCGTATCATGCAGATACGAAGCGACACCCTCGCGGATCAACGGGATGTTGGAGTCATTATTGTGTTCAGCCAAGGAACGTCCTCCTAACGTTTCGGGCCTGCAACCAGCGAGGCACAGGCGGGAATGAAAACCTGCAAAACAGGATACGTGGTTTCAGCCAATTGCGTTGAACGTCACAAAACTCGAGGGCCCCCGGAGGCCGTCGCATATTTGTCCGGTAATGTGTAACCCGCAGATGTAAACTAAACGGCATATTTGCATACAACACTCATCTCATTGGGAGGAATAAGAACGTTGGGCGCCAACGGTGTCGATACATACGCTGACCGACTAGGGGTCAATCAAGGCGAAATCGTCCAAGAAATCGGTTGGGACGACGACGCCGACGCAACCATCTCCGAAGCGATCGAAGACCGCATCGGCGACCAACTCCTCGACGAAGACGCACAAGACCTCTGCGACATGATCCTGCTCTGGTACCGCGAAGACGACGGCGACCTTGTCGACGTCCTCGTCGACTGCTCCCGCAACCTCGACGACAACGCCCGCATCTGGCTCATGACCCCAGGCGCCTCCAAGCCCGGCGGCGTACAACCCGGCGTCATCTCCGAATCCGCCCAACTCGCCGGCCTGGTCCAAACCACCGCCGACCGCTTCGGCGAATGGCAAGGCTCCTGCCTCCGCTCCGCCGGTGTACCAAAATAGGCGTTTACCTGCCTGTTTGTTGTTAATTTTGCGATCGGTAGAAGCTTTGTTAAAGTCTCTACCCAGCGCGCCGTTAGCTCAGCTGGAAGAGCAACTGGTTTACACCCAGTAGGTCGGCGGTTCGAGCCCGTCATGGCGCACCAGGTCAAAGGCCCTTTCCGAGGAATCGGGGAGGGCCTTTTTCACGTCGCCACGACACTTCTTTTGGGGTGGAGTGTTGGACTGGCGGCTTAAGGGACATTTTGTGTGTTTTTACGGCGTGTCGCGATAAGGGACATTTTGTGTGTGTTTAGCTGCGTCCAGCCCACCCTTTTCTCACGCCTAAGCTGGGGTTCCACTGACCATCAATGCCGG